>JAVWEY010000034.1:0-16891 GCA_036641395.1 Erysipelotrichaceae bacterium | reverse complement strand
AAAAAATAGATTTTTTCTGGCTCTTACAAACCAAATAAAGATAAACGGAAATTTCAGTACAATTAAGAAAATTGTTTAACTGAAACAGAGTTTTAATATACTCTTTTTCCACTATCTTTAATATTAAAATACCGCTTTATTTTATTTTTGTCTATACTTTTATCTGATTTTATCCTTTAAAACGGAAGTTTCTGTGAAAACGGAAATTTCACTGAAATTTAAGCATAATTAACTTACTTACTAAAAATGATAAAAACGTCTATACCTTTTCTTTAAATAAACATAGTTTATAAATGAGAAAATATGAGGTTATGGATAAGGAGGATTCAATTATGATTAAAGGGCAAACACTAGTAATTCAAGGTTATGAAGTACCACTATTTCCAATGCAGTATTGTAATATCACCCAAGGTGATATGGTTGGCACGCATTCTGGAACGTATGCGATTGATAATGCGGGAAGAAATCAAGGAATTGATGCAATCTATGCGCCGGTTACGATGAAACATGTTGCTCGAGATACAACTACCATTGGGGGTAATGCTGCTTTTTTTCAATCGATTAGTAAAGTTTTATTTGCCGATGGGACAATTGATTATATTACTTTTATGTTTATTCATGATAATTATATAAATGATTATCATGTAGGACAGGTATTTAAACAAGGTCAAGAATTTGGTGATGAAGGTAGTGCAGGACTTGCAACTGGTAATCATTCTCATATTGAAGTTGCCAAGGGGAAATGGAGAGGTTATCCACTTTATAATAAAAATGCATATGGCACATATTATCTACCGAATAACATTCCGATTGAACATGCTTGTGTCATGGATCAAACAATCATCTTAGCCGGTATTGCCGATTGGAAGTATGCAGCAGATATAAAACTTACTACAAACATTGATCAAATATTAAAAATGGGGGAACATTTCATTTTCCCTGATGTTTATTTAAATGAAGATACTTCGATTGTTGATCAAATATGGTGTACTAAGAATTCAATTATTGGTGGTTATTTACCAACTAAATATATTACACGCTGTAATTTTAATGGAATTACAACTGGCAATCAAATGATGAATAAGAAAAATGATTATTTTAAAATTGAAGGAAAATATACGGTAGCTGGATGGAATGGAACCCACATTTTAGTAAAAGAATGGAATTTATATGTAAATCCACAACCACTCTTTGAAGTTTTGTAAAGTTTTTGATTGTATTCATAATTATGCTATAATTTATAAGAGGTGAACGTATGAAAATAAATGGAATAAAAGAAGAAGATATTATAAAACAAGCTAAAATTGTTTTTAAAGATTGTTTTATTAAAGTGGATGAAGATCATATATTCTTAAAAGATGTTGAAAAAGGATGTTATGAAAGTGATTGGTTGGATCATAAGTTTTATGTCAATACAAGTTATGCCTATGAAGATGTCTTAGTTAATAAGAATCAAACCCGTTATTTGATAAATTGTCAAAGTGTTTGGGTAAAAGAAAATGAATTTGATCTTATTTATAATCCAGATAATAATTATTATTATGTTATCGAAGATGAAAAAGGAATTCAGTTTATGAAACCTAATGATTATTTTATACGGATGAAACAAAGCATCAAGAAAATAGAAGACTAGTTCTTCTTTTTTCTTGTGAAAAAGGATATGAATAGTTATAATAATTAAAAGGAGTTGGTAAAATGCTTTCCATAAATAAAATGTTTAAAGTGTTTCCAACTTTAGAAACAGAAGATTATTTACTTAGAGAAATTACTCAAGAAGATCAAGGTGATTTATTTCAAATATATCGTGATCCAGAAGTGATGCGTTATGAAGGAATGATACCTTTAAACGATATTAGTCAAGTACAATTATATATAAAAGCAATGCAAGAAGGTTATCGTGATAAAAAATCGTTACGTTGGGGAATTGAAGATAAAAAAACTAAACAATTGATTGGTTTTATCTCTATTTATTATATTAATCGAATCCAAAAAAGTGCATTTATCGGTTATTGTTTTAATTCAAATGAATGGGGGAAAGGAATTGCTACGATTTGTTTGAATGAAGTTTTAAGTTATCTAAAAAAAGAAGCGAGATTATTTGTAATCATCGCAACGATATGGCCGGAAAATATTCGTTCAAAGTTATTAGTTGAACGATTAGGTTTTATTAAAGGTGATGTAATCCCAAAAAGTGGGTTTAATGAGCTAACAAAAGAGGAAATTGATATGGAAGCTTATGCTTTATCTTTATTATTTTTTAAAAAGAAAATAATAACATTTGATTAATTTTGACTATCTTTTGGTAAACGAATCATTTCATTCCATAGTTCCATTTGTTTATGGTTATGTAATGCTTTTAAAAAGTTGGAATGAGATTGTGGATATTGTTTATAAATATTATCTAGTAACTCTTTCATTTCTTGACGTTGGGTATGACCATCATTTGGACACGTAGATACAACAAAAGGTATCTTGTTATCATTCATCGCCGTTATAATATCTGCCTCGAAGCAGTAGATAAGTGGGCGGATAAAAGTAATGTCTTCTCTTGTTAGATACATACTTGCAGGAAAAGTCGCAAAGCGTGCTCCATGAATCATATTTAATAATAAGGTTTCTATCGCATCATCTCCATGATGGGCAAAGGCTAATTTATTACAACCTAGTCTTTTTGCTTCTTTTATGATGGCACCTTTTTTTAACTTTGCACATAGTGAACATTCTAATTTATCATCTTTTTTATATAACTTTAGAATATCATATATTTCTGTTTTTAAAGAATAAAAGGGAATTGAAAGATTAGCGCAAAAACTTTCTACTTCACTAAAATCCATCCCTGCAAAGCCAACCCTTACATGGATGGCGATGATTTGAAAATTTTTATTTTTAAATTTTGAATACATCGCTAATGCAGTTAAAAGTAGCATAGAATCCTTACCACCAGAAACCCCAATTGCAATTTTATCACCATCTTGAATTAATTGATATTCGTTATCTGCTTTTGCTAATGGTACGAGTATTTTTTGTAGTTCCATTCATTCATCCTCTTTCACTTGTTGAAATTATATCATACATGTATTCATAATTTAACTTATATTTATGGTATAATATAAATTAGGTTGAGGTGATAGAATGGATGGTATTTTATTGATTCATAAAGAAGCAAATATGACTTCTCACGATGTTGTATTTAAATTGAGAAAGTTATTACATATAAAAAAAATTGGGCATGCTGGAACCCTTGATCCAAACGCAACTGGAGTTTTAGTTGTTTTAGTTGGAAAAGCTAGTAAAGCTGCACCTTATTTATCTGGATGTGATAAAGAATATGTTGCAGAGTTAATGCAAGGTGTATCTACCTTTACGGAAGATATTTGGGGAGAAGTGTTAGAAAAAAAGGAAATAAAGTTAGTTCCAGACTTTAATGGATTGCTTCAAAGTTTTCTAGGAAAACAAAAACAGTTACCACCAATGATCAGCAGCATTAAAATTAATGGTAAAAAATTATATGAATATGCGAGGGAAGGTAAAGAAGTTGAACGGGTCGCTCGTGATATCGAAATCAAAGAAATTGAATGTTTAGATGAGGCAGCAATGAAGTTTAGAGTCGTATGTACAAGTGGTACCTATATTCGTACTTTATGTGTAGATATTGCAAAGCGTGCTGGTAATCTAGGATGTATGAAATCTTTAGTTCGTACAAAAGTCGGTAATTTTAAATTAGACGATGCTTATTATTTAGCGGATGTTGAAGCAGGTAATTTTAAACTTCATACAATTTACGATGCATTAAGCGATATGAAGAAAATTGAATTTGATTCATTAGATGATATTATGAACGGTCGTAAGATTAAATTATCATGTGATGAAGATGAAGTTTGTATCGTTAAACAAAAGGAAGCTTTTGCAATCTATAAACGATTAAACGAAAATGATAATATCTTTTTCTGTGCACGTGGATTATGGTAGGTATATAGAATGAAAATATTACATGTAGAAGTTGGTGATTGTGAACTTAATCTACCGGAAATAACCGCATGTATTGGTTATTTTGATGGAATTCATATCGGTCATCAGGAACTAATTAAAAAGGTAGTTGAATTAACAAATAAAGATGGATGCATTCCTTCTTTAATCACCTTTGACCCTGATCCTTGGAGTATTGTGAAAGGGGAACATAATCTTCCTCATTTAACAACTATGGCAGATCGGATCAAAATTGGTGAATCTTTAGGTTTAAAACTTTGGATTATTTTAAGATTCAATCAAGAAATGGCTGATTTGAGTATTGATGCTTTTCATCATTTGTTATATTCGCAACTACATGTTTCAACGCTTGTATGTGGATATGATTTTACCTATGGCAAATTTGGTAAAGGAAATGTTACTTCACTAGCTAAACAAACTTTCTTCACAAGTTATGTAGTAGATGCGATAACATATCTTGGTGAAAAAATTAGTTCAAGTCGAATTGAAGATGCCATATTAAATGGTCGTGTAAAGGATGTAAAGCCTTTGCTAGGTCGTTATTACCAAATGGAAGGTATTGTTATAAAGGGAAATAAAATTGGTCGTACGATTCATTATCCAACCGCTAATCTAAAGCCAATTGCAAATTATATTATTTGTAAAAGAGGTGTTTATGCTGGATATGCGATTGTCTTAGGTGTACGTTATTCGGCTTTTATCAATATTGGTTATAATCCATCTTTTAATCTTCAAGACGAGTTATCGATTGAAGTTCATATCTTTGACTTTAACCTTGATATTTATAATGAAAGTGTTACGATAATCTTTGTTGAACGTCTTCGTGATGAAATTAAATTTGATGGAAAAGATGCATTGATTCAACAATTAAATGAAGATAAAGAAAAAACATTAACGCTTTTGAAAGGCATTAGTTAGGAGAATTCATATGCGACTTAAAGTATTTGATACGATTGATCAAACCTTAGCATTATTAGAAAAGAATGAAGATTATTATCATGAAGTTAAACATAATCTTAAGAAATATTTTGATACAATTTTTCTTAAAGATCAGGAACGAATTGTTGATATTAATTCTAGAGTTAAAACTAGTGATAGTTTAAGAGAAAAGATTATTCGCAATCGGTTTTATATGGAAAGTGAATGTGCTCAAACAATTTTAGATCATTTATCAGATTTGATTGGTTTTACAATTCAAACGCGTTTCATTGAAGAAGAATATGCTATTTTAAAAGAACTACGAGATTTTCTAACCATTGAAAATTCAGAAGACCATTATTTTTATAATCCGGATTTCCCGAATATATTTTTAGATAGTTCTTCTCATCAACCGCAAATACAAAAAAATGGTTTTGCCATTTATCGAATTGATGGTTATTATCAAGATGAGCGTGGCCGTGTCAATTTTGAATTACAGATTAAAGCACTTGTTCACTCTTTCTGGGGTGAAATTGAACATAAATTAGTATATAAAAATACTAATTATTATGTATACGATGATTTTATGAAAGATATATTAGGCTCAATCAAAGCGAATTTAGAAATATTAGATCGTCAATTAAGTATTGTCTATAATCAGATGCAAAACCGTTCTAAAAAAGATAGTGGCTTATCTGAAAGTAGTTTTGAAAAATTAATTACAAAAGCAATCAATGATTTATTCTTAATGAAAATGAATCAATCAATTGGGTTCACTTTAAATATTAAAAATACTTCGGCAATCCTCGGTCATTATATCTTTATTAAAGACATTCGTTATGAAGGGGATAGTAATGATCGTGTTTCAAAATTATTTAAAACATTTAAAAAGCTTAATAGTGTTCAAATTGATTTTGAAAATGAAATAGCATTAGAGAATAAATTTAATTCAAACGATATTTTTGTGGATATTTTAGGAAAGTATTTAATATCAATTATCAATACTGATTATGATTGGTTTGTGTTCTTTAAAATGTTATTTGCAATTGAACCCGGCAATAATATTGAAGACTTTTCTTTGTTCCTAACGATAATTAAAAATTATTTAGTTGATAACTATTGGTTGAATACAAGCTTCGTAAAGTTATCAATGGAGGATGGGGAAAAGATTCATATTGCTTGTGCTAAGATACTTGCTGACTCTTTAGTAGAAATTGGTACCATCGGTATTATTCATGATGATAAAATGATTAAAATAAATAAAGCGTTTGTCTTGTTTGTGACAGAACTTGAACAACGCGTAATAAATTATGATGATTTTATTCGTTATCAAAGTGCTTACTATCAAGACTGGTGTCAAAGACTTCATTTGATATTTGAAAAATAAGCATAAACTATATCCTCTTTGCATAACTTATATTAAGCAATGGAGGATTTTTTTATGAATAAACAAGCACTTGCTTTTTTAACTTTGTTTTCATTAATTTTAATGTTATCCGTTTATTATGTAACCTTACCACCTGATGGTGCAATGGTTATAAAGAATGAAAAAACAAGTGAAAAAGCAGCTTCAAAGAAAGCGAATAACGCTGATATTTTAAAAGAAGATATTGAAACTAAAAAAAAGAATGACCTTGATAAGAATGCGAATATAATTGCAGATTCAAAGGCAAAAGCGGAGCAAAAGAAAATCGCATTACAAAAGATTGATCAATTAAAAGATAGCAAACTGGTGGAAGAGCAACTTTGTCTTAAATTAAAAGAAGCAGGGTATAAAAGTGTAGTTGAGATTCAAGATAAAAGTTGTAAAGTTACGATCTTTGATCAAGCACATGATGCAAGCATTGCTGGTAAGATTATAAAACAAATTGATGAACTTACGAAAAAGAAATATTTTACTGAAGTAACCTTTAAATGATTGTAAAAAAATGAAAAAGTCGTTATAATAGGGTTAATGAGGTGATATAAATGGCACAAGAATACATCGCAGTAAAACAAAAAAATGAAATTGGTGTAATTGCATTAAGCAAACAAGTGTTTCAAACCATTGCATTAATTGCGATTGAAGAAGAAGCAAATGTGGTATTAGGAGATATTACTCCGTTTAAATATCCATTAAATGTTAAAACACAGAATGATAAACTGATCATTACATTAGAAATTAAAATTAAATATAATGTAAATGTAAATGAAGTTTGTGCTCGTTTACAGAATAAAATTTATGATTCAATCAGTCATATGAGTGATTATACACCAGATGTTATTGATATCAAGGTTGCAGGTTTTATCTTTTAATTAGCCATCTCAGGATGGTTTTTTTAGTTTAATACTTTAAAGTGTATCTTTCTATAAATGGATTAAATAAACTGTTATAATAAACAAAAGGAGGCTTTAAAATGGAAGAAAAGGTTGATTTATTATTAAAATTTATTAATGAAAGCCCAAGTTGTTTTCATGCAATTGATCATATGTCTACTACTTTATTAAATCAAGGTTATGTAGAACTAAAGGAACAAGCAAAATGGACATTACAAGCTAATAAGAAGTATTTTGTCACAAGAAATGGGACAAGTATCATTGCATTTCAAATTCCAAGCCGCTTTGATAACTTAAATTTTCAAATTGTCGCATCTCATAGTGATTCTCCGACTTATAAAATTAAACCAAAAGCAGAAATTAATGTTAAAGATAATTATTGTCAATTAAATGTTGAAGGATATGGAGGGATGATCGCATCTAGTTGGCTTGATCGACCTTTATCGATAGCTGGAAGAGTAATTGTGAAAGAAGATAATCGTTATGTAAGTAAACTATGTAATATAGATGAAGATTATTGTATGATTCCAAGTCTTGCCATTCATATGAATCATGATGTAAATAATGGATATAAATATAATCCTCAAGTTGATATGTTACCTTTGGTAGGAATGAAGGATACCATCAATTTAAAAGATAAAATTAGTAATTGTTTGAATCTAAAAACGGATAGTATCCTTGATTATGATTTATATTTATATAATCGTAATTCTGGGAGAGTATGGGGAAGTGCGAAGGAATTTATTAGTTCACCTAAGTTAGATAATTTAGAATGTGCATTTACTTCTTTACAAGCATTTTTAGAAACAACCAATGATTTAAATATCAATATGTTTGTATGCTTTGATAATGAAGAAGTAGGCAGTAGCACAAAACAGGGAGCAGATGGTACTTTTATGCGTGATGTAATGAAACGCATTGCTAACGGGCTACAAATGAGCGATGAGGCATTTCATAATGCATTGGCATCTTCTTATATGGTATCTGCTGATAATGCTCATGCAATGCATCCAAATCATATCGAAAAAAATGATCCAACTAATCCAGTTTATATCAATCAAGGTATCGTTATTAAATATAGTGCAAGACAGAGTTATACAAGTGATGCAATGAGTGCTGCTATTTTTATGGATTTATGCGATTTAGCAAAAGTTCCATATCAAACTTTTGTAAATAGATCCGATATGCCAGGCGGTAGTACCCTAGGTAACATTAGTTCTCATCAAGTATCAATCTTAACATGTGATATTGGTTGTGCCATGTTAGCGATGCATTCTGCTTATGAAAGTGCTGGTTATAAAGATGTAAATTATTTGATTGATGCTTTAAAAGCCTTTTATTCTAGTAATATTCGCTGTGTTGATAATACTACATTTGAACTATTAAAGAGGGATTAATATGGCAACTCAATTTAATGATTGTTTAGTAATCGCAATCTCTTCAAGAGCTTTATTTGATTTAAGTGAAGAGAATAGTTTATATGAAAAAGAAGGTTTAAAGGCTTATAGTAATTATCAAATTGATCATGAATTAGATATTCTAAAACCAGGAGCTGGATTTACACTTGTAAAAGCATTGTTAAATTTAAATAATAAAAGTCATGATAAACAAATTGTTGAAGTAATTATTACTTCAAGAAACAGTGCCGATACTTCGCTTAGAATATTTAATTCAATTGAATATTATGGCTTAGATATTTCAAGAGCAATCTTAAGTGGAGGACATAGTCTTGCTCATTATTTAGATGCTTTTCATGTTGACTTATTTTTATCAGCTTATGAAGATGATGTACAAGAAGCAATTAATCAGAATATTGCAGCAGGAATTATTTATACAAATCCACTAATTGATTATGGAGAAGATAGTAACATTGATCCAATTCGGATTGCCTTTGATGGTGATGCCGTTTTATTTAGTGATGAAGCTGAATTAATCTATCAAAAAGATGGATTAGAAGCTTTTGTTGAACATGAAAAAAAGAATGCATTAAAACCATTACCAGAAGGTCCTTTTGCTAAGTTTCTTAAAACAATTTCACACTTACAAGAACGCTTTGATGTGGATCAAGTCGGTATCCGGACAGCACTAGTAACGGCTCGTAATGCACCTGCCCATGAACGTGTTATTAAGACATTAAGAGCATGGAATGTAAGAATTGATGAGGCTTTTTTCTTGGGTGGAATGAGCAAAAAAGACATTTTGGCAGCTTTTGCTCCGCATATCTTTTTTGATGATCAAGTTGTCCATGCTTTACCAGCATCGCATGTTGTTCCTAGCGCAAAAGTTCCTTATAAAACAAAACAGAAGGGAAGTTAGTTTCCTTTCTTTTTCATTTCAAAAAGAAGTGAATCAATGAACTATGGTAAGATTAATAAAATAATTCATTCTACTAATCAAATATGGTAAACAAAACCCTAGAATAGGATGTTCTTTTATGTTAAAATAAGTAAGATGAACGGAGGATTACTATGAATAGACATCAGCTTCGTGAAGTAGCTATGACTTGCTTATATCAACACTTGTTATTAAACAAAGATATTAAACAAGTAGTGTTTGATAATAGTGAAGCGAATGAAGTAGATCCTTTTTTATATACAATCACGATTGATGCGGTTACATATAAAGATATCTATATTGAAAAATTAAATAAAGCATTAAAAAAAGATTGGCAATTTGATCGTTTAGGTTTTATTGAACAAGCAATTTTATTATTAGCATGTTGTGAATTAGATTTAGAAACAACGAAAAAACCAATTATTATTGATGAAGCAATTTCCTTAACGAAGAAGTACTGTGATGAAGACACTTATAAATTAGTGAATGGTGTTCTTGATCAACTATGAAACAGGTTGTTTATAGCGTTTCTACTTTAGTTCATTATATAAAGCAGTCGTTAGATAATGACATGAATATACAATCAATCCTAATCAAAGGAGAGATTTCAAATTTTACCAATCATCGTAGCGGTCATTGGTATTTTACTTTAAAAGATAGTAAAGCAAAGATATCGTGTGTGATGTTTTCAAGTCATGCAAATCGTTGCCCGCTCGTTTTAAAAGAAGGTATGAAAGTAATTATTACTGCCTCTGTTTCTATGTATGAGGCAAGTGGCTCGATACAATTATATGTTACAAAAGTACAGGTAGATGGTCTAGGAGATTTATATTTACAATTCGAACAATTAAAAGAAAAACTTTTAAAAGAAGGTTTATTTGATTCATCTTTAAAAAAAGCAATTCCTATCTATCCAGAACGAATAGCGATTATTACGGCAAAAGAAGGCGCAGCAATACAAGATATGCTAACCACAATTGCTACACGTTGGCCAATTGCTGAAGTAACCTTTTATCCTAGTTTAGTACAAGGAAATCAAGCTGCAAAGAATTTAGTTGAATGCTTAATTAAGGCAGATCAAGAAAATCACGACGTTATTCTACTTGCAAGAGGCGGGGGAGCAATTGAAGACTTATGGTGTTTTAACGATGAAACCCTCGCAAGAACAATTGTATCCTTAAAAACACCCTTAATAAGTGGTGTGGGCCATGAAAGTGATACGACACTTGTTGATTATGTTAGTGATAAACGTGCCGCAACTCCAACTGCTGCAGCTCAAAGTGCAACACCAAATATAGAAGAGGTTCGTTTATCTTTATTTGAAACAAAAAGAAAAATGAAACGGATTGTAGATGAATCTTTAAAACATGCTAGTCAACAGTATCGTTTTGTGAAAGATTATCGATATTTTAAGGATCCAATGAGTTTTATTGAAACAAAACAAATGAAACTTGCGATGGTTGTGAAAGAATTAAGTAAAGTTGAATATAGAATGCAGCAATATGCTTATGATTTAAAAAAAGTATCACAATCTTTATTAAATCAAGGTAGTAATATTAGTTTATTAAGTCAACAAAATTTGATATTAAAAAAACATCAATTACTTGAAACTATTGATCAAATGAAGCAAAATAACAAGCTTACATTACAACATCAAATTGAATTATTAGATGCTTATAGTCCCTTAAAGATTTTAAAAAGAGGATATAGTATTACCAAAAAGGCGGATCAAATTATTAAAAATATCGATGATATAAATGAAAAAGATACAATAATAACACTATTAGAAAACGGTAGAATTTATAGTGTAGTTAGCAAAAAGGAGAAAACTTATGAAAGAAGATAAATCTTTTAAAAATCGTATGCAAAGATTAGAAGATATTAGTTCGTCATTGGAGAAAAATGATATGGAACTAGAAAGTGCCATTGCATTATTTGAAGAAGGATTACAGTTGGTCAATGCATGTGATCAACAATTAAAAGGATTTGAAAATAAGGTGCAAGAACTATTAAATACTTATCAGGGAGGTAATGGTGATGAAAACCTTTGAAACATATCTAGCAAGTTGTTTAAATGATGTGGAAACATCGAGTGTTAAAGATGCGATGATGTATTCCTTAATGGCAGAGGGAAAGCGAATTCGTCCTCGCTTATTATTTGCAACCTTAATGGCTTATGATATTGATCCGGTTGTCGGTTATCCAAGTGCTGCTGCAATTGAAATGATTCACACTTATTCTTTAATTCATGATGATTTACCAGCAATGGATAATGATGATATGCGACGTGGTAAACCAACATGTCATGTGAAATTTGGTGAAGCTTGTGCGATTCTTGCTGGTGATGCATTACTTACACAAAGTTTTGTACAAGGTGCAAATGCCAGTGAAGATCCACTTATTTCTAATAAGATTGTGAAAGCACTCGCAACATTTAGTGGTGCAGATGGTATGGTATTAGGACAAACAAGAGATTTAGAAGCAGAAAATACGAGCATTGATTCTGTTGAAATGCTTCAATCTATCCATCTTTATAAAACAGGGAAATTAATAACACTACCTTTAATTTGTGCTGCTTATTTAGCAAAGAGAGATCAAGACATTGATACATGGATTTCGATTGGTGAGCGAATTGGTTTATCTTTTCAAATTCAAGATGATGTATTAGATGTTACAAGTAGTAGTGATATTTTAGGTAAAAATGTTAAAAGTGATTTAGAAAATGAAAAGGCAACTTATGTGAAATTTTGGGGCATTGAAAAATGTATTCAGGAAGAAAATCGATTATATGAAGAAGCGAAGGAACTCATTCATACATTACCGATTGATCGTGAAGTTTTAGATTCTTTATTATTAGAATTATCAACACGAATTAAGTGAGAGGAGCTTATGTATGAACATCTATGATATCAAATCACCTGAAGATATCAAGGGGATGTCTGTTCCAGAGTTAAAAGAACTGGCAGATGATATCCGTAAATATTTAATTGATAGTATTTCTAAAACGGGAGGACATTTATCTAGTAATCTAGGTATTGTGGAATTAACGATTGCTTTACATTATGTATTTGATTCACCAAAAGATAAAATATTTTTTGATGTTGGTCATCAAGCCTATGTTCATAAAATATTAACTGGTAGAGCAACCAAATTTCCTACTTTACGTCAATATAAAGGGCTGAGTGGTTTTCAAAAACGTTGTGAAAGTGTTCATGATGTTTGGGAAGCAGGGCATTCTTCTACTTCACTTTCGGCAGCACTAGGAATGGCAGTTGCTCGTGATTTAAATCATGAGGATTATCATGTGATTCCAGTCATTGGTGATGCATCGCTTGCAAGTGGAATGTCTATGGAAGCTTTAAATCAAATTGGAGGACTCGCTCCTAATATGATTATTATCTTTAATGATAATAATATGTCAATATCACAAGCCGTTGGGGCAATGGATGAAACCTTTACTCGTTTACGTACTTCAAAGCCTTATAATGCTTTAAAGGAAGATCTTCGTGATGTTTTATCAACGAGTAAAACGGGTAAATCTTTATTAGAAACAATGCGTCAAGTTAAAAATACCGTGAAAGAGAATGTTGTAGACACTTCTATTTTTGGTGAATATAATCTTGATTATATTGGACCAGTTGATGGTCATAATCTAAATGATTTAATTAAAGTATTAAAAACTGCATCAAAACATCATGGACCAATTGTTATTCATGTAATGACAAAAAAGGGGAAGGGATATCGACTTGCGGAAAATGATCGAGATGGTAAATGGCATGGGGTATCTCAATTTGATCCGGCAACTGGTCAGAGTTTATCAAGAATGCCTGCTGGACAATTATCCTGGAGTGAAGTAATGGCTACTGCCTTACTTCAAGAAGCAAAATATAATGAAGATATCGTTGCAATTTCACCAGCGATGGTTGGTGGTTCTAAATTAAATGAGTTTTTCTATCAATTTCCTAATCGCTCTTTTGATTGTGGCATTGCCGAAGAACATGCCATGACATTTGCAGCATCGCTTGCTTTATCTGGTAAAAAACCTTTTATTTCAATCTATTCTTCCTTCTTACAACGTGCTTATGATCAAGTATCACATGATGTAGCAAGAATGAATTTACCAGTTGTTATCGGTATTGATCGCTGTGGTTTAGTTGGTGAAGATGGAGCAACTCATCATGGTGTCTTTGATATTTCAATGCTTCGTAGTATTCCGAATTTAGTATTATCACAACCAAAAGATGCGATTGAAGCCCAAAATTTATTACATTTAGCTTTTATGCAGAATGTTGGTCCATTTGCAATTCGTTATCCTCGAGGGAATATACCATTTACAGTCGTTGATCAATATGAAGAGATTATGGTAGGTAGTTGGACCCGTTGGGATTATAATGACACTTCTAAAGTAATCGTTATCACCTATGGTGTTGATGTTGATAAGGTAATTTCAAAAGCTAAAGTGAATGAGAAAGAGATTACGGTAATAAATGCTCGCTTTTTTAAACCAATAGATGAAACGATGTTACAAGCTATGATTGATAAGAACATTCCAATTATAATTTATGAGAGTGATTCATTAATTGGTGGCTTATCCGATGCTATTTTGGAATATAACAATGATCATCATGCCAATGCTTATTTTGAGCGAATCGGTTTAAGTGATCATTTTGTAGAACAAGGTTCACTTCCTCAACTTAGAAAAGCAGAGAAGATTGATACAAATACTTTATTTGAATTAATTGATCGTTATTTATGAAACTTAGACTTGATAAGTATTTAAGTGAACATCACTTATGTAATACACGCTCGCTTGCTCAAGATGCAATCGATGATGAAAGAGTTTTAGTTAATGGTGTTATTATTAAAAAGAGTAGTTTTTTAGTTGATGAAGAAGATCATATTGAAGTATGTGAAGCAGCACTTGGCTTTGCATCAAGGGCTGGTCATAAATTAGATGGAGCACTTACTTCATTTCAAATTAAATTAGAAGGAAGAATTATTGCGGATATTGGTGCAAGTACAGGTGGCTTTAGTGATGCTTGTTTAAAACGTAATGCGAAACTTATTTATGCAATTGATGTCGGTCATGGTCAATTATTAAAGGAATTGCAATCGAATAAACGTATTATTAATATGGAGGGTATTAATGCTCGTTACTTAACCAGTGACATGTTTGAAGTCCTTCCAGACTTTGCTTGTATTGATGTTTCCTTTATATCGCTTACAAAAATACTTCCAGCAATTAAAGATGTATTAGCTGGTTCAAAAGAAATGGTAGTTTTAGTTAAGCCACAATTTGAAGCAGGTAAAAAAGATGTTGGGAAAAATGGCATAGTGAAAAGTAAAAAAACGCATATTAGTGTATTAAATACAATCGATGAATTCGTGCATTCAATTGGTTTATATGTACAACATGTCGATGTTAGTAGTCTTACAGGACGTGATGGCAATTTAGAATATGTTATGCATATATCTTCAGTTTGCAATCATCAAATTTTTAATTATCGTGAATTAGTAATGAAGTAATAAGTTAGGAGGAATTCGAATATGTTACAGTCCATTTATGTGAAAAATTTTATTTTATTTGATGAAGTAATCCTTAATTTTAAAGATGGTATGTCTGCTTTTACAGGTGAAACAGGTGCTGGAAAGAGTCTTTTAATTGATGCGATTGCTGTATTAATGGGAGAACGTATTCGTGGTGATATGGTAAAAATGGGAAGTGATAAAGCAATCATTGAAGGAGCTTTTTCAATCTCAAAAGATTCTAACACTTTTAACTTATTAAATGATTTAGGTTATCCATGTAACGATGATCTTTTAATCTTAACAAGAGAAATTAACAAAGATGGTAAAAGTAACGCTAGGATTAATCAGCGAACAACCACTTTGAATACATTAAAAGAAATAACCCAGACAATGGTGGATATACACTCACAACATGATACTCAGTATTTACTAAATGCTCGATATCATCTACATTTATTGGATCAATTTGTTAAGGAAGATGTTTTACATAAACGTGTAAGTGATGCGTATAGTGATTATCAAAAAGTTAAAAAAACACTCGATGATGCGATGAATACAAATTACAATGAAGATGATTTAGAGTTTTTAAAATTTCAGTTAAATGAAATTGAACAAAGTAATATAAGTGAAGAGGAAAGTAATAACTTAGAAACAGAGTTAAAACACCTTCAATCATTTGAAAAAATTACATTACATCTTCAACAAGCAATAACTTATATGGATGGTGAAACTTCAGCTAAGGATTTAATCTATGAGGGATGTAAAGAATTAGATGCTATTAGCGAATTTGAATCGATAAATGAAATTAAAGATGCTCTCTATGATCTATATTATTCATTAGATGAAAAGATTATGAACTTAAATGATATTTTAAATGATCAAGAATATGATGAACAACAAGTAAATGAAATTCAAGAACGTTTATTTCTTATTAATAAAATTAAACGTAAATACGGTGGTAGTTTTTTAAGTGTTAATTTAAAAAAGGAAGAGATTGAGCAACATATAGAACAGATTGAACATCGACAAGATTTTTTAGATCAAGAAGAGATTAAATTAAAGAAAGCTCATAATCTTTATTTAAAACTTGCAAAGGATTTATCGAAGCTTCGTCATAAAAAAGCAGATGAATTAGCTACATTGATTTTATGTGAATTAAAAGATTTACAACTTAATCATGCTCAGTTTATTGTAGACTTTAAAGATACGGAGAATAAGGATGGTATTGATCAAGTAGAGTTCTTAATCTCAATGAATGTTGGTGAATCATTAAAACCACTTAATACAACGGCATCGGGTGGGGAATTATCAAGGTTTATGCTAGGTTTAAAGACAATATTTACATCGCTACAAGGCATTGAAACGGTTGTTTTTGATGAAATTGATACTGGTATTAGTGGAAGTATCGCACTTGCGATTGGTAAGAAAATGAATAAATTAGCAGCAACAACACAAGTATTTGCTGTAACTCATTTAGCCCAAGTAGCGGCTTGCGCTAAACAGCATTATTTGGTAGAAAAATCTTCACTGAATCAAAAGACTTCCACAAATATAAAGGAACTAACAAAGGATGAAAGAATTCATGAATTAGCATTTATTGCTAATGGAAGTACTTCTGAATCAAGTATTATGGCAGCAAATGAACTATATATAAGAGCCCAACGAGAAGCATAAATGCTTTTCGTTTTTTTTTTTATAAATAATACTTATGATTATGGATATACTACTTTTAGGAGCCAACTATAGTTAAGTCAAGAGAAAATTGAAGGAATTATAGAAGTTTCTTAAGTTCTTTGAAAAGTGAATA
>JAVWEY010000033.1:0-17442 GCA_036641395.1 Erysipelotrichaceae bacterium | reverse complement strand
ATTTTCCCTTACCAGTCCTGTAACACCCCTTGAAATCATATAACAAAGAGATTGCTATATAACTATCTCTTTCTTGATAATCCCTGTAAAATCAAGGCTTTCACGGTACTAAACAACACAATACTGCAAGGGATAAAAAGCTATAAAATCTTGGGGCTACAATATAAATAATGTTGAAGCACATCACTGTCCTTTATTACTTCATCATAAGCATTCCCTTTCACAAGTTTATCACTATGAACTAAAATCGCATGGGTAATTATGTCAATTTCGGCTTCTGTGAACATTTCACTTTCTTTTAATAAATTCTTTGCATATTCACTACTATGCAGTGCATGATCTTTTTGCTCGTTATCAATATAATAAGCAATATCATGAAGCATGGCAGCAATTCCACATAATTCTTGATCAATTTTTACGTTAATTGCTAGCATAATCGCACATTGTGAAACTCCATATAAATGGATTGTCGCATACTTTTGATTCTCAATCGATAATGTTTCTATTACTTTATCTACTTTCATCCTGATATATTCTAATCGATCCATAAGACCACCATCCTTATATTGTTATTCTATCACTAAAACCTACTTTGTATAGGATAATTCAGAAACAAACCTAAATGAATTTAAATTTAGAGAATGTGGTAGTATAATATAAATAGATTATGAGGAGGTTATTATGTTAATTAAAGATGAAGCACTTCTTGCCTGCATTAAAAAACAATTGCATAAAGAGAATATTAGCGAAATTGATTTATCTGAAATGACAATTTTAAATGCTCGTAAAGCAGATATTAAAGATTTAGATGGATTAGAATATGCTCAAAAATTAAAATATTTAGATCTAACCGGGAATGCAATTGAGTCCTTAACTCCTTTAAAAGCACTTCATGAAGTTGAAGTATTAAACTTAAGTAAAAACCAAATTCGTGAATTGTGGCCAATTAGTGGGTTTCATGATTTATTAAGATTAGATTTATCCCGTAATAATTTATATATGATGGATCTAGCAGCAATTTCACGTTTAGATAATCTTGAAGAACTAAATCTTAATCGCTCTAAGATTAATGGTATCGAACCACTAGAAGGAATGAAAAAGCTTAAAGTACTACATTTGGGTATTTCCTCTGGGGAACTAAAACTCACTTCACTTGCTAGTATGCCACAATTAGAAGAACTTTATTTGGCTAAAATGTGGTTATATGAAATTGAAGATTTAGTTTATTTAAAGAATCTTAAAAAATTAGATTTATCAACAAATTTATTCTCAGATTTAAGTCCTTTACATAATTTAAAACATTTAAAATCATTAGATTTATCTAATAATGAATATCTTCATGATTATGATTCATTATCTAAATTAGATGAATTAGAAGAATTAAATATATCGTATAATAAGGTAAATGATTTTTCTTTTCTTGAGAATTTAGATAGTTTAAAAGATTTAAGAATGCCACAAACGGGGATTGAAGATGTTAGCGTATTATCACAATTAAAGAAAATACGTAAATTAGATATATCCAATAATCGAATTATTAATAGTGATCTTCTTGATAATTTGAATGATTTAGTATATTTTTCAGCAAGTAGTTGTCAATTAAAAAATATTGATTTTCTTAAAGATGCATTTCAAATGGAACAACTTATGATTCATAATAATTTAATTAGTAACATTGATATTTTAAATCGTTTTAAGTACTTAACTACCGTAGATGCTTCTAGTAATAATATAAAAGATATTAAATGTTTAAGTGAACAAACAAATTTAGAGTGTTTGTTATTGGCGAATAACTCAATTAGTAATATTGAACCATTACGTTATTTAACGAATCTAGGAGCTCTTGATTTATATAATAATATTGTATCAGACTTGAGTCCTTTATGTTTATTAGTAAACTTATCAAGACTGCGTTTAGATCATAATAGTATTATGGATTTAAACCCTTTAAGAGATCTTCAAAACCTAAGTTCGCTAACTTTAAAAGCAAATTATATTATTGATGTTGAACCATTAATTAACTTAAAGAGCTTATACGAATTAACATTAGATGATAATCCAATCGAAGATATATCAGCGTTAGAGGATTTAGAATATTTTGAGAAGTTTTCTTCTTAAGAAAGGTAATATTATGGAAATAAGACAAGCAAGAAATGATGAATACAGACAAGTACTAGATTTTTATTATGATTTGATTGATGCGATGAGAGATCATGAATATAGTCCTGGTTGGGAAAAGAAAATTTATCCAATGGATGAAGATATTCAAAAAGCAATTGAAGCAGAAGAATTATACATTGGATTAGTAAACAATGATATTGCTGGTGCAATGGTTTTAAATCAAAAAAGTGCTGATGGTTATGATAAAGTACAATGGAAGATACAGGCAAAGGAAGCTGAAGTGATGATGATTCATTTACTTGGAATTAGTTTTAATCATCAACAAAAAGGCATGGCAAAGCAAATGGTGAACAAAGCCATTGAAATTGCGCAGAAACTATCTTTAAAATGTATAAGATTAGACGTAATGGAAAATAACTTATCTGCACAGAAGTTATATCCGGCATGTGGTTTTAAGTACATTGAAACAATGAAATTGTTTTATGAAGATACTGGTTTAATTAATTTTTTAATGTATGAATTACAATTATAAATTATAGAAAGGGATACCCATTTTCACGGGTATCCCAATGTTTTAATTAATGCTGATTTTTAAGTCTTGCTAGTTCTTCAATTAATCGCTGTTTTGATAAGAAAGTATAAATAATATTCGTAATCAAGCGTAGTGTTTTAATCTGTTCCGTTGTCCAATAACGATTTTCATGGATTTCATCGAAGCCAATGAATCCCTTAAAAACATGATTATCACGAATCAAACATTGTAGTAAAGAAGTTACACCTTGCTTGTTTAATATGTTATAGACACAGGATTCTAAAGGTTCAATATTCTGACAATAGAATATATCATTATCATCAAACAGGTCTAAAAACCCCTTTAAATCTTGTTCGTAAGATAAATTTTGTAATTGATTCATAACTGATTTATTATCTTCACTATACCATTCAAAGGTATTACTACAATACTTGTTATCTGATGAATTCTCAAATATATAAACACGACTTACTTCATAGGCATGACCAATTGCTCTTAATACTTTATGAATGGCATCTAAGATGTCATTTGTATTATAGAACAGATATAAAGCATATTGAACTAGTGAGGATTCTAATTCATTGGTTGCGGCTTCTTGGTTAATTAGGGTTCGCATAATTGAATAAGGAACGCCGTTCCCCATAAAGGTTTTATAAAAAGAGTAATCGTTCTTGCCATTATTCTTAACATAATATAAGGCACTATCACTGCATCGTAACAAACTTGAGTAATCTGGACCATCTTGATAAGCAAGGGAAATACCAACACTACAGGATAGATCTTTAAAATCATCGCTATTATCTTTAAAGATTGAAACAATTTGTTTTGCCTTCTTGCTGACGACTTCAAGATCATCAATATTTGGCATGAAGACTAAAAATTCATCGCCACCAATTCTTCCAACAATATCGTTTTTATTAAAGATTTTTCTTAAATGCTTTGCCATAAGCGTTAAAACAGCATCGCCACCTTGATGACCAAAGTTATCGTTAACTTCTTTGAAATCATCAATATCGATGATTAAAAAAGCATGGTTTTGACCTTTATAGTTCTCTAATAATTCTTCGATTTTACATTTTGCGATTTTCTTATTATAAAGATTTGTTAAAGGATCACGTTGTGCTGCATTGATTAAAGCAGCCGTCCGTAGTTTCTGAGCATTGATATTAATAATAATACCAATTCCTTTAATTGGTTTATGCTCGGCGTTAAACTGAGTAGTAACCCGTATTCGATACCATTTAAATAATAAAGAGTGATCACAAATACGAAAATCTGCTTCTGAGTATTCTTTACCCTTTAAAACATCATTTCTAATCTTATCAAAATGCTCTAAATCATCTTTATGGATATGATTACATAATGGAATTATATTACTTATATTTGTATGGATAGGATCATATCCAAATTGTTTCTTCCAATTGGATGAATATTCCATAGTATCTTTATCAATATCCCATTCAAATACAATATCACTTGCTTGATCCATAATAACTTGATGACGCTCCAACATTAACCGATTCTTTTCTTCCTCTTCTTTTCGCTCACTAATATCAAGAAGAATTGAAAAGAAAGACTGATTCCCAGATGCATTGTTAATTAGTCGACCACGATCTAACATCCAAATGATTTTCCCATCTTTACATCGCACACGATATTCAACTTCAATAATATCATCAAAATCTGACTTCTTTTTTATAAAAGAGCGAACTCGTTTTTGATCAGCTGGATAAATAATATTGATATAACTATTATTAAAAATAGTTTTAACTTCTTCTAGCGAATAACCAAACATGTTAAGGAAACCTTCACTTAATTGAATGATTGTGAAGGTATCATCATTTAAAACTTCACTTACTCCTCCAGGAATATTATGAGTAAGTATTTTTAACTGTTGTTCACTTTCATTTAAATTCGTAAGCGTTTCTTTTACTTTTAAACGTAATGTTTGATTATCAATCTTATCATTTTTCGTAACATAGAACTTATTCTCTTCAAGATTTTGATCTGCATGTGACATGTGAAGATGTAAGAGTTTAAAGCCTTCTTCATACTTAATACAGACTGCACTAAATCTTAATTGAAGATTTTCTACATTGCTTTTATTGTCTTTTGGATTGGCAAGAAATTCTCCATAAACAATATAAGTATCGTTAATTGTTTCATAATGAAAAGATTCATTAATTATTCTGAATCCATTTTTAAATTCATTTTTTTCTAATTCTAATGCTTTTTTAGCCTCAACAAGATTTACAACAATCTCATTTTCCCCCGTACCAATCCAAGAAATATGTTCATCAAAATGTTTTATTACTTGATCCATATTACGTTTTTCTAAATATAAAGATGTGAGCATTCTAATGAATTCATTTATTGTTTTTTCCATTCGATCATCTCCTCTATTATAATTATAAGCAATATTTCTACAAAAGCCGGACATGATTGGACTTGAATTACTATAATTATATCCCTACCTTGTTTTAATAGCAATTAGATTATGACTTTAATCGGTTAAAATGAGAGGATTCGATCAAAGTAATCTAACTTTACTATTTTTAGGCAAATAAAAAGAGCCTAAGCTCTATTTAAGAATTGATTTCAATTCATTTAGGGTTTCATTAAAGAAAGAAAAAGCATCATCATAAACATTATCACATCTAGGATCAACACCAGCATGAATGCATTCATCTAATGGACTTTCACTTCCACCTTTTTTAAGGAAGTTTAAATAATCCTGGGTTTCACCTTTTAATATTTTACTTACAAAACTTATTGCAACGGACATTCCTAAAGTATATTTATAGACATAGAAATTGTAGTAAAAATGAGGTACATAATAACATCGATATTTTTCTAATTCATCACAAATAACACTATCACCAAAATATTCCTTTGTGATTTTCTCATAATAAGAAGTAAGCGTTGAAGTAGAGATTGGTTCATCTTTTTCAATGCAATCATGCAGATAAACTTCAAACTGAGCAAACATTGGTTGACGATAGAGTGTCCCTACGAGTTGTTCTAAAAGAGAGGATAAGATATAGGCTTTATACTGTTGATCATCACTGTGAGCTAATAAGTACTTATTTAGAAGCATTTCATTCACGGTACTTGCTATCTCGGCTACAAAGATTCGATAATCACTTAATATTGGTCGATTGTATTTATTAGCATAATAAGAATGCATAGAATGACCTAGTTCATGAGCTAAGGTACTTAAGGAATCATAACCACCAGTAAAGTTCATTAGCACATAAGGATTAGAATCATAAGTTCCTCCAGAATATGCTCCAGGACGTTTACCACTATGAGTCATAAAATCAATCCAATGTTCATCTTTTGCTCTGTTTAATAAAGATAAATATTCTTCACCTAGTGGTGCTAAAGCTTTATTTAAGATAGTAAAACATTCATCAATTGTATATTTAATATCAATATCTTTTACGAAAGGAATCGCAATATCATACGGGTGTTGTTGTTTTAAACCTAATACTTCTAAATGATACTGGTAGTAATCAATACAACCTTGGTGATATTTATTATTTGCCATATCAAGCACTTTATTGAATAAAGTACAATCAACATCATCATCAAATAAACTTGCTTCTAATGCTGAATTAAATTTATGAACACGGGCATTCAGCACTTGTCCTCTGGCATGACCACTCAGTGTAGTAGCGAAGACATTTTCATAACGCTTATACTCTTTAAATAAGTTTTCATATGCTTGCTTTCTTACTTCTACATTTTTATTTCTTAGAAATTCACTATAAGTAGCAGCATTTAAGAAATGTGGTTCACCATCAATAATCACATCATCGAAGGTAAGACGAAAAGCATCATAGGTTTCTTGGGGATTCATTGCTAGTTGTGATACCTGTGCCATTAACTTTTCTGTGTCTTCATCTAATCGATGGGGAATACTACGAAATATTTCTTTCATTGGATAAGTAAAGTCACATGCATCTTCATCTTTTAAGTATGTTTCAATCGTATCTTTATTTTGTATTAATTCTAAATCAACATAGCTTAAGGCAATCGATGCTTGTTGAAAGAGTAATAAAGCACTTGCTTTATTCTTCTGTGCTTGTTCACTATTAGGTTCTACATCGCTACTTAAAGATGCGTAAGAATATAGATTACTTGCATAACGATTAAATAATTCTAGTTGTTCCATAAAAGTAATAAAACAATGCTTATCAATACTTATCTTACCTTGGCTCTTAACAAGTGTTGTTAATAAAGATTGAGCACTTTTAAATTGTTCATCAAAAGCAGTTTGACTACTAAACATCGTACTTAAATCCCATTTATATTTTGTATCAATTTCTTCACGATTCATATGGTTACCTCCACTTTATTCTATTGTAGGACAAATCTTGTTTTCAATCAATTATAACATACGTTAAAACATCAAATTCTATTCTTTAAATTATCAAATAATCATGTATAATAGAATTATCAAAGGAGGTATTTTATTATGCCAACGCCACACAATCAAGCAAATGAAAATGAAATTGCGAAAATCGTATTAATGCCAGGAGATCCACTACGGGCGAAATATATTGCGGAGACTTTTTTAGAGAATCCAGTATCATTTAATACGGTACGTAATATGTTTGGATATACCGGTACTTACCAAGGAAAGTCGATTTCAGTTATGGGAAGTGGAATGGGAATGCCATCGATTGGTATTTATTCTTATGAGTTATATAAATTTTATGGAGTTGAAAGTATTATACGAATCGGAAGTGCGGGAGCTTATAGTGATAACTTAGAACTATTTGATTTAGTTCTTGCGAGTGGAGCATGGAGTGAATCAAGTTTTGCCTTAGCGCAGAATGGTGATACAAGTGATATCCAGTTACCTAGCAAAGATGTGAATCAAGTTATTAAGGATGCTGCTAAAGCACTAGATATGCCACTTGTCGAGGCACTAATTCATTCGAGTGATGTTTTCTATCATGAAGACAATGTGGATGGATATAGTGAATTCTATGCGAAACACGGTTGTGTTTGTGTTGAAATGGAAAGTTTCGCATTATTCCATAATGCCAAAGTATTAGGAAAGCATGCAGCATGTTTACTTACAATATCAGATTCATTAGTTACCCATAAAGCAACAACAGCTCAAGAACGTCAAAACTCTTTCACAAATATGATGAAAGTCGCATTAGAAAGTGCAACTAAGTTATAGTATATTCACTAGGAGATGGTTGAAATGATTTTTGAGAAAGAATACAAATTCACTCTACCAATTGGTTATTTAGATACCAATGGAATACTTCAAAAAAATGGAGTTATGCGACAAGCAAAAGCAGGGGATGAAGTATATCCAATGCGTGATCCGCGGGTGATTCAAAATCCTGAATATGCGATGATTATTACCCTTGGAAGAGTCATTACAAGAATTGGTGATAATACGCAAATCAACTGTGAATTAATTGAAAACTTATATGTGAAAGATTTTGTCTTTCTAAAGGATATGTATAAGATGATCAATAAAGCAGATGACTTGGAAATGGAAGTTGTTTGTCCTTACTGTAATCGCCATCATGAAGTCTTAATTGATTTTACTAAGTTTCATAAATAAGCGTGGTTCAATTTCGATTGAATCATGTTTTTTTTATAGTAAATTAGAAATATTTAATTGATATATACAATAATCATCAAGACATTAATATGATATTTAATTGTATAAAACAGTATACAATAAGAAAAACTATAATTCGATTATTTTCGCGCAGAAACAATGATAATATGTCAATCGGAAGCGCTTTCCTTAAATTATTCACAAAAATAAAACAAGGAGAAACTTATGAACAAAATTTATAAGGGTCGATTGTTGAATCTTCTTTTAGTGTCAACTATGGTATTACCATGTGCTGCATCACTAACTTATCCAGTAATGGCAGAAGACCTACCAACAATCACTTTTAGTAATGGGGTAACACCAAAAAATTCTTCAAATACACCAGAATTAACAGCAAACACTGTTTCAATGACAGATAAAAAAACTTTTAATACTTCTGTTATTATTTCGGGAAAAACATTAGTAGAAGTAGAAGAAATGATTAAAACGGATTCGATTGTTTGGGATTTATCAAGACCAAAAGGAATTCAAAATGAAAAGAAATTTCCTCATCAATACTTAGGTGGAAAACTTAAAGAATGGAAAGTTGTAACGACTGCGAATACGAAAGCGGGCACACCATTGTTCAATACGTTTACCACAACTGCGAAAGAACTTGCTTCAGATAAGACAAAAGTTCAATTAGATTTTAGTTTTAAAAATGAACTATTATTTGGCTACAATGGAATTGATGGTAGAGATCGCAAATTAGTACGTAATAAACTACTAGACTATACCGGAGATTATGAATTATCTTGTAGCGATGCAAGTGGAAAAAAACTAGCATCAACAAGTATGCGTGTTGCTCCCTATGATTCTTTCCACTTACAAAGTGAAGTTGATAAAGAATTAGCTGAAATCGCAATAAAATTAAATGCAAAAGGTATCTATGCGAAAGTAGAAAAGATTGGTGTATCTGCAAATGGTGCAGATATGAATACAATCTTTATCGCAAAGAGTGCAGATACACTTACAAAATATCAAGCATTAAGTGAACGTAGTGAAAAAGAACCTACCAAGGTGCTTGAAGAACTAAATAACGGAACCTTAACCGATTATCAAGTTCCTGTAATGTACAGTAATGTACATGCGGATGAGAGTCCTGGAACCGATGGAAATATGGAATTCCTTCATGCTTTGGCAGAAAGTGATTCAATCGATTATAAAATGATTGATGGTCTTACACCTGCTGGAACAGCTAAACTTAATGAAGAAATGAGCAAAGATGGAACGGCTTGGTCAAAATTAATTGATCAAAAAAAGACTCTTGCTACTAAACCTGTATCAGGAGTTGGCTATATTCAAGGTGATGGAGTTAAAGAACCTACGGATAAACGTAAAAATCCGGATGCGGCTGTTAACTTAAGCGATGCGGAGTTTAACTCTTACTATAATGTAAGTGCAAAAAAATTAGATGTGAAAAAGATTCTAAATGATGTTTTCTTTATTGTTGTTCCAAGTGAAAACGTAGATGCGAAGAACACGAACACAAGAACGAATGGTAATGGTTTTGATTTGAACCGTGATAATACTTACCAAACGCAACCTGAAACAATCGCAATGACAAATTTAATTGCGAAATGGAATCCTCTATCATTCCATGAAATTCATGGTTTCTATACACAATTCCAAGTAGAACCTTGTTCACCTACTCATGAGCCAAATGTTGAATATGACTTATTTATTCAAAACGCATTAGCTCAAGGTGAGGGATTTGGATCTGCTGCGATTGCGAATAATGATACAATCAATAGTTTCCAGATGCCAATGCGCGATTATTTGAAAAAAGATGCAGAATCAAGTACTGGTGTATTCTGGAATGAACCATTTGATGATATGTCAACAAGTTATACACCTCAGTACTCTTTCTTACATGGAGTTAATGGTTATACAGTTGAAGTTCCTTATGGTTCAAATGATGCAGTAAAAGCGATTAAATACGGCTTTATTGAAAATGCTGATTTCGTAGCGGCAAACAAAACAGCAATGTTTAAAAATCAGGTAACAGGATATGAGCGTGGTGTTAAAAACATTGATGCTGATTCGATTCGTAAATTCTATGTTTCTCAAGAAGATGAAGAAAGCAAAGAAGCGGATATCTTCCGTGAAAAACATAAAGAAAATAATAACTTCTTCCCAGAAGCATATATCATTCCTTATGATGGAGCATCTCAAGAAGATTTAAAAGCAGCAAATGAAATGGTTACGTATTTACTTCGTAATGATGTTGAAGTAAAACAATTAGAAAAAGATACAAAAATTGATGGAAAAGATTACAAAGCTGGTACCATCATTGTTGATATGCACCAAGCAAAACGTAACATGGCAAATGCAGCTTTATATGATAACATTGTAATAAGTTCATGGACTGATTTATACTCTGAACCACTTACTGCTTTCTCACAATGTCGTGGCTTTGATATGGATGTTATAACTAAAATTGGAGCATTGAATAATGCAAGCGTTAAAACAATTGCAGTGACTCCTGCTACTAGTACAATTGTTAATGGTAAAGTCGGCGATGAAGCAATTATTGAAAACAATAGTCTTGATTCAGTTCTAGCTGTTAATGATTTACTACGTGCTGGCAAAAAAGTTGGTTATGTAAATGCTGGACAAAATAAGGGTGACTTTGTTACTTCTTATACAGATTTTGAAAGCATTAAAGACAAATATATTTTAAAAGTTGAACGCACCAAAGATACACCTTCAGCACGTGTTATTAAAAAAGCGGCAAAAGTATATATTCCAGGAAGAGATGCTGAATTCCATACGGATAAAGATGGCCAAGCCTATGGCTTGGATGGTTATGTTAATCAATTAAATACAAATCTTAACTGGGATTATTTCGCATTAGAAAAACAATTAGGTTTTGATCTTGTTGCTACTCCTAGTGAAGCTGATATTATTATTGGTAATCAGTATATTGGTTATTATGATGATGCAAATGTTTACCAATTTCATGATGAAGCAGCTTATAAGGCAATTGAAAATGGGAAACCTTATTTATCTTTTACACCAGATACTCTTGATACAGTTAAAAATTTAGCACCAGAATTTGAATTTAATCGTGGATACTGGGATATGGAAGATGCTTTATCACATGTAACTTATGAGGAAGCAAGTATGGTTACAGATAAGTATGTAATGGAAAAAGATGACATTATGTATGGATATGGTGGAGCAAGTATTACGAAATATCCAAAAGGCGCAAAAGTCCTAATTAAAACGACAAATGATATGCCAATGGAAGGCTTTATGCATACTGAAAATATTGCGAAATATAAAAATTCAATTCAAGCAGTAGAATATAAAACAGATAAACTAGATTTAACAGTATTCGCAAATTCACTTACAAATAAAGCACACCAAACAGATGATTATCGTTTTATTTCTAATACTATTTATTCTAAAGTATTAGGAGAAGTTTATAAACTTGATTTAGGTTTAAATATTGAAAATAATATTTCTGAAGCAGCAGGATTTAAAATGAAAGAAATGCCAAAATTCTCTTATAAAGTTGAATATGATGGTATTGAAGTTATTAAAGAATTAAAAGATGGAAAACTTGGTAAGAATGAATTACAAATCATTCTTAAAGAATATGCAACTCCTGATAAAGGAGTTACAAAAGCAATTAAAGTTAGCCAAGTTGCAACAAGCAAAGATTTAAATTGGGTATTTGATAAAACAGTATATGATTTAAGTGTTGATAGTGATGCAAACATTACAATTAAAGGTAATAAGAAAATTATCTTCAATAATGTTTATGGAACTAAAAAACAAGATATAAATACTGGAGATACAACACAAAGTGGATTATTATTCTTTGTAATTAGTATTTCAGGAGTAGCAATTGCATTATTAGCTTTAAAGAAAAGAAAAGCATAAAGAATCGGTAAAGATGGAATAAAATCTTAACTGAAAAATAAAGAAATTTGAAGTACTAAAGAAGAAGTTAGAGAATGTTCTAACTCTTCTTTTTTTTTAAAAAAGTTTAATTAACGGTAGAAATTAAAGGCTCTGTGATTTAATTCATTTTTTAATATTACATAAATGTAAGGGCTTGCAAAATCTGTTGACTTTTTAATCAAACAGGAATAGAATGTAAAGGCTGAGGCATTCCGGAATGTTTCTGCTACTTAATACATATTAAGTAAAAAAGTAAATTAATTGTTTTTTACCAATATATTGGGGGACTAGTAAATTTAAATAATATTGCTAATTATGTAAGCATCATTCAAGGAGGAGATTAGGAATGAAAAGCAAAAAGCTTATAGCTTTTTTATGTACGTCAATTTTGACATACGCTAGTATTTCTAGCGCATCTGCGTGTACTATGATTTATGTTGGAAAAGGAGCATCGGACGATGGCTCTAGTTATGTTGCAAGATCTGAAGATTTAAGCAAAGGGAAAAATAAAATCTTTCAAGTTCACCAAGCAGAAACACATGCAATAGGTGATATGTACAAAGGAACTACAAAATTTACAATGCCATATCCTGAAAAGACTTATCGTTATACAATGGTAAGAGATGATGAGGCGAAAGAGAGTTTTGCAGAAGCGGGTTTTAATGAAAATGGAGTTGCTGTTACGGCAACTGTATCAACAGGAGCTAAAAGTGAAGTAAAAACTGCTGATCCATTTATTGATACAGGCATAACTGAAGAAGATTTGGGAACTGTATTATTATCACAGTCGACATCTGCAAAAAACGCAATCGAAATCTTAGCAGGCATTTTAGATAAATATGGTGCTGGTGAAGGTAATTCACTCATCGTAAGTGATCAAAAAGAAGCATGGTTTATGGAAATTGTTTCAGGGCATCAATATGCTGCAATTGTTTTACCGGAAGATAAAGTTGCGGTTATACCTAATATGATGATGCTAGGAGATATTTCAACATACTCACCTGAAAAGATTATTAAATCAGCTAATCTTGAAAAATTAGCTGTTGATAATAAATTTGCGGTTTATGATGATACTTTAAATACTAAATTTAATGTAGCTAAATCTTATGGAAGAGCATATTCAAGTGGTAGTACTTATCGTGTTTGGGGTGGAGCTAATCTTTTAAATCCAAATTATGCAAAAACTATTAATCCAGATCCATTAACAGCAACTGGCTTTAACATGTTCTTTGATGCGGATCGTAAAGTTAGTCTTACAGATATTACAAACGTTTTAGGATATCGCTATGAAGGAACTGCTCATGATGCAAACCTTGTTGCGAACTCTCAGAAACGGGCTATCGGTGTCGAGTCACAAATGGAAATTCATATTCAACAAATTCGACCAAATATGCCTAAAGAATTAGCAGGTATTCAGTGGCAAGCGATGGCAGATGGTGAATATACAGTTTATTTACCTTACTATGCAACATTGCTAACAGATACTTTGGAAAATTATCAAATATCTTCACCTAAAACATTTAATGCTGATTCAATGTACTGGAATTTCTACAAGACTCAAGAACTATCAGTAATGAACAGAGCAATGTATGGTACAAATGTTAAAACATTCTGGCGTCAATATCAACAAAAATTGATTGAACAACAAGCAGCAGTAGATAAAGAAATGCTAGCACTATACAAATCGGATCCTTCAAAATTGAGTGCAAAAGCAACATCTCTTGGTAAAGCTGTTGCGAAAGAAGTATTAGGTTATGAAAAGACAATGTTAAGTGAATTGGAAGCTTATGTTAAGAAAAATCCGAATCCTACTACAGCGTTTTTACCTTCATTATTAGGTGCAAAACCAGTGCTTCCTTCTTATTCGTTTAATATGGATGTAGCACCACAACCTGAAGTAAAACCTGAGGTTAAACCAGAAGTTAAACCTGAAGTTAAGCCATCAGAAGAAACGAGCAAAAAACAAAATGTAAATACTGGAGATACAACACAAAGTGGATTATTATTCTTTGTAATTAGTATTTCAGGAGTAGCAATTGCATTATTAGCTTTAAAGAAAAGAAAAGCATAAAGAATTAGAATTACGTATTCTACCTCGGTAGGATACGTTTTTTTAATTTAAGAGTATATAATTTGACGAATATAGTATATCCGTTTATACTACAAATAGGACACCCCTAGGGGGAGGTAAATTTATGAGTGAAGAGAGAATAAAAGCATTACAGAATTTAAAGACAGTTCGAGGACAAATCGACGGTATTATAAAAATGATTGAAGAGGATCGATATTGTGTTGATATCTCAAACCAAATCATGGCTGCAAATGCATTATTGAAAAAAGCAAATATGCATATACTAAGTGGACACTTACATGGTTGTGTCAATAAGGCAATGGATTCACCAGAAGAACGTAGTGAAAAGTTATCAGAAATAGAAGATATTTTAACAAAGATATTAAAATAGGAGATGCTATGGAAAAAACATATAAAGTAATTGGAATGAGTTGTTCTGCATGTGCTGCTGCAGTTGAAAAAATAGTATCTAGAATGGATGATGTGGAACATATTAATGTTAATTTAGTGATGAACCAAGCAACCCTTAATCTAAATAAAGATATTAGTTTAGAACAATTTAATGAGAAATTAAAAAAAGGTGGCTTTGCTTTTGAAGAAGTAATTCAAAAACAAGAAGTACATTTAGATATAGAAGGTATGAGCTGTAGTTCTTGTAGTGCAGCATTAGAGCGCATTTTAAATCGCTTGGATGGAGTAGATGCAAGTGTTAATTTACTAAGTAATTGTGCTGATATAACATATGATCCAAAGTTAATTAAACTATCACAAATTCTAGTTGCGATTGAAAAAGGCGGATATCGTGGTGTTTATCATGTTGAAGAAAAGATAGAAACAAAAGGGAAGAAGTCTTATAAAATATATATTGTATTAGGTCTTGCTTTACTCTTATTATATATTGGTATGTCACATATGCTTGGATCCATTGAACTACCTTTACCTAGTATTATTCACTATAAAACTAATCCTGTTAATTTTGCAATGATTCAATTTGTTTTGGCAACGATTATATTAATATTTGGTTATCATTTCTTTACAAGAGGAATTAAAGCACTCATTCATGGCGCAGCTAATATGGATTCATTAGTTGCGGTGGGAACTGGATCTGCTTATTTATATTCTCTTTATTCTTTTATATTAATGTTAAACGGTAATTTACATGCTATGCATCAATTGTATTTTGAAAGTGCTGGTGTGGTTGTCGCACTTGTTATGTTTGGTAAACATTTAGAAGCAAAGAGTAAGAATAAAACCTTTGGCGCGATTCGCTCTTTGTTGTCTTTAAAACCAAGTAAAACTTTATTATATAAAAATGGTGAAGAAATAGAAATTAATATAGAAGAGGTTGTAGTTGATGATTGCTTAATTGCGAAAGCAGGGGAAATCATTGCAAGTGATGGAGTAATTGTTGAAGGGAATGGAAACATCGATGAAAGTATGTTAACTGGTGAAAGTATGCCAATTCATAAACAAATCGGAGATAAAGTTATTGGTGGGACTATTAATCTTGATGGTCGTATTTTATTTAAAGTAACAGCAATTGAAGAAGATACAATGTTATCTAAAATAATAGAAATGGTAGAACATGCCCAGAGTAAAAAAGCACCAATCGCAAGAATAGCTGATCAAATATCACTCTACTTTGTTCCAACAGTTATGATCATAGCACTTGTATCAGCACTTGCGTGGTATGCTATAAATCATGATGTAACTTTCTCTCTAACAATATTTGTATCGGTTATGGTTATTGCTTGTCCTTGTGCTTTAGGACTTGCGACACCAACCGCAATCATGGTAGGAACGGGTAAAGCAGCAAGCATGGGAATCTTTATTAAAAGTGGTGAAGCGCTTGAACAAACACATTCGATTGATACAGTCGTATTTGATAAAACCGGAACGCTAACAATTGGGAAACCGGTTGTTACGGATATCATTGGTGATGACCAAGAATTAGTCTTAAAACTTGCTGCAAGTGTTGAGCAAGGAAGTCTTCATCCACTTGCGAAAGCAATTGAGTCAAAAGCAAGCGATATTTCACTTGTGAAAATAGATGATATTGTTACTTTAAATGGACGAGGGATAAGCGGTAAATATTTAGGTAAAGATCTCTTTGTTGGTAATTTACAATTAATGATCGATCAAGGTGTGAAACTACGTTATCATGAATTAGAAATGAAATTACAGATGGATGGAAAAACCTTAGTTTGGGTTAGTTATGATGGTGCCTTGATTGGTATGCTAGGGATTGCTGATGAAATAAAAGCAAATGCAAAGAAAGTTGTAGATGAATTAAAACAACAGGGCATTGATGTTATTATGATGAGTGGAGATCACCAAATTGTTGCCAACGCAATTGCAGCAATATCAGGAATTGATCATGTATTAGCACAAGTATTACCAGATCAAAAAGGAAATGAGATAAAAAAATTACAAGCACAAGGTAGAAAAGTAGCGATGGTTGGTGATGGTATCAATGATGCGGTTGCCTTAAGTCAAAGTGATGTAGGAATTGCGATTGGAAGTGGAAGTGATATCGCAATTGAATCTGCAGATATTGTTTTAGTTAAAGATAATCTAGAAGATGTAAGTCAAGCGATACGTTTATCAAAGGCAGTCATACGAAATATAAAACAGAATTTATTCTGGGCCTTCTTTTATAATAGTTTAGGGATACCAATTGCAGCAGGTGCATTGTATATCTTTGGTGGTCCACTCTTATCCCCAATCTTTGCAGGTGCAGCAATGGCCTTTAGTTCAGTAAGTGTAGTAAGTAATGCTTTACGTTTACGTAACTTTAAATAAACTCATCGGATGATGAGTTTTTTTATGTTAAAACTGTAAAAAATATTATAGTTGGTTTATTTCACTATCATTAGTGAAATAACAGAAGTTTTCATTTTGACATTATAAGCTATAATAAGTATAAAGAAAAGTTTAAGATAGGGATATTTGAAAAGGGGTGTTGATGTGATTGCTTTATTACGAATCGATGACAGATTGTTGCATGGACAGATGGCTATTTCATGGACTCGATTTTTAAAAGTTGATGTAATCTTAATTGCTAATCATATGGCAGTTAATGACGAATTCACTATTATGTCATTACGACTAGCAAAACCCAGGAATGTACAAATCGTTATTGAAGATTTACCACAAGCTATTTCTTATATAAAA
>JAVWEY010000032.1:0-17473 GCA_036641395.1 Erysipelotrichaceae bacterium | reverse complement strand
CCAGAGCACTCCGTACCAAATGGAACCCGTTTAGGTTAAAGTAAAATCAGCCAATTAGCCAATGTCATTAAGTTAAAAAATAGGAGAATTCGTAAAGTAACTCCTGTTTTTTATTTTTTTTCTGGACTTAACATGCAAGTCAATATCAAGGATTCCAACACATTGAAAGATACCACTAGAGATATAATTGTATAAAGTTTTTTCACAAATATTAAGTTCAGAGTGATTTGTGATAATTTGATAAGGAGATTGTCCTTTATTTATAAGTGGTTTGATAATAGAGCCTAAAGCGATAGCCTCTTGCATAGTTAGATTGACTCCTTCTCTTGAATCTATAAGAGATGTTTTATAGATATCGTGTGCAACAATAGCATTATAGTAGTATTTATTAAAACGACATCATATAAGAATTACATCCATTACACGCACCAGGAGAACAATCACGACGCTTACAGGAAAAAAGATAAAAATCGTTACAGCTAGGAATACAGTTTCTGCCATGTTTACATTTGGTATAATTGATGCATTCCAGAGATAAATTGAATTTATGTTTTTGAACACGATGAAGTTTGATTTCCTTACCAATTGTAGATTTGTTTTTTCCGAGAATAGAGGAAATAGCTGATTTTGAAGATTCATTCGTAATACCTTTTTCAACAATCTAGCGATCACTATAACTTAAATGAGTTCCTTTGTTATTCATAAGTTATCATCCTTTGATACAAGGGAACAGGTATCTATTTAATTATAACGCATTATGAGTAAATGCAACTAGAAGTTACTGTAAGACTAATTTCCATTTTCTATTACTTAAAGTGGAATTTAACTTTTCACTTTAGAATATATGCTTTATTAACAATAACCTTGTCAATCTAGGATACTTACATATAGTAATAGTGACGAAGGTCGGCATTAGCTGCCAAACTAGCGAATCAGAGATGACTCGCTTTTATTTTAGCTTGAGTTTCATCTTGCATAACCCACGCATATCCCAACTATACCTCTATAAAAAGAGATAAATATTTGGTATAATATAAGAGAAGATATGAGGTATGACTATGACTACAATTGATAAAGAAATTGATACAGCAAAAAGTGATAATGTGCAAGCCGCAAGTATAAAGGATATGATTTTTATGATTCGTGGACAACAAGTAATGTTGGATACTGATTTGGCTGAGTTATATGGAACTGAAGTTAAAAGATTAAATGAACAAGTAAAAAGGAATATTGATAAATTTCCTGAAGATTTTATGTTTCAACTTACAAGAGAAGAAGTAGAAATGGTGAAGTCGCAATTTGCGACTTCACCAGATAACTTATTCAAAGGACAAGAAGGTGGAAATAGAAAACTACCTTATGTATTTACAGAACAAGGAATTTATATGATTGCAACGATTTTGAAAAATGATATCGCCACTCAGCAAAGCATCTATATTATGCGCTCCTTCAAGGAAATGAAACATTACATTATTGAAAATAAGCAATTATTTAACAATGCAGATATTTTAGGTTTTGCGAATAAATTAGTAAAACATGATGAGGATATACAGTATATAAAAAATACAATGGTAACGAAAGCTGATATTGATAAAATCATGGAAAACTTTATAGATGTAGGAGATATCAAAGAAATAGTCATTCTAGATGGACAAAAGTTTGAAGCGTTTGAAGCATATAGCAATATATATAAAAAAGCAAAACATACTATTTATATCATTGATGATTATGTTGATACAAACACATTGTCAATGCTGAAAAAAAAGAAAACCAGTATTGAGGTAATCATATTTACAGATAACAAAGGAAATAGTAGAACAAAATTGCAGAAAAGAGAAGTTGAGGTGTTTAATGAGGAATATCCTTTCCTTAAATTGAAAAGAAGTAATAACAAATGCCATGACCGCTTTATTATTCTAGATTATAAAGAGAGTACAGAGAAGGTATATCATTGTGGAGCTTCCAGTAAAGATGCGGGCAACAAAGTATGTTGCATCAATCAACTAAACAGTAGTGAAATAATACATAAAATTGTAGATGATTCATTAACACATGATGATTATCAGTTTTAGTGGAATATAGGATTATGGGTTATCCAGGTAATGCTGACTGGTCCACCGAGCGAAGGGGGAACTTATCCCAATGTCATTAAGTTAAGAAATAGGAGAATTGGTAAAGAAACTCCTGTTTTTTATTTTGCTTATTTCTAGAATATATGTTTACATTTTTTCTAAAATCGGGACGCTACGCTACTCTCAACGTCTTTTGGTAAATAGTTGAGGAGGTCAATCTTATGACAACTTTTATTCTATTTACTTTTATTCTTGTCTCCTATTTCGGAAAAACTATTTATAGGTTTATCTATGCATAGTTATACTAAAAAAGTTATGTCTTCTTTTAAAAAGATTGTTTCAGATTTAGCTGCTAAAAAAATCTTCTCTGAATTTAGTCTCTAATGCTTCTGTTGATTTTACCCGAAACAGAAAAATTCCTTTATGCGATATGCTTTCAATGATTGTTTTCATGTCTGCAAAACCTATTAAAGAAGAATTTTTTGATTACTTTGTTTTTTCCGTTGATACAGCTTCTTCTAGTGCCTTTGTTCAAGCTAGAGATAAAATCCTTCCTGACGCTTTTGAATCCATATTTCATAACGTTAATGATTCTTTCCCTTTATCTAAAACCTATCGCGGTCATCAACTGATTGCTGTTGATGGATCTGATTTACCTATTTCCTATGACCCTTCTGATACGAACACACTTAAAGGTAACGGAGAAAGACATAAAGGTAATAAAACTATTTTTATCACTGATAGAACTTATGCAACATTGAATAATATGGAACACATCATTCAGGACATTTCTTTTTGATTTGTGCTAAAAATATTTTCCTCTTATGGCTTTCTTAAAAAATTCAACTTTTCTAATAAAAAAATTGATATGTTTGTGGAATCTACATTAACTACGAAACAGAATAAACAAGTAAAAGATAATTCAGATGATTATAGATTCCTCTCTACATCTTCGCACTTTTGATTATATTGATAAAGACAATCCATTTTATAATGTGGAATATCGCGTTGTGTGCTCTAAAATAGATGGTAAAGAAGAATAGGGATCAATTATAACGAACCTGCCTTTTGAACAATTTACTCCTGATATGATAAAAGAACTTTACAATTTACGCTAGGGATATGTTGGTACTCCATACAAAGAAAAGAAAATTCATAATTCAGGAAATCTGGGCAAGGATGATCTTATTTAATATCTCAATGATAATAATCGGTCAGACAGCGAAAGTGCTTAGTATAAAAAGTAAATGGATGTACGCAATCAATGTTACGAGAGGAGTTCATTTAATCCATGATACGAGTAAAAGAAAAGGTGGAATACCACCTAATCTGGATGAATTAATTCGTAGTGAGCTTTTGCCAATACATCCTGACCGACATGTTGAGCAAAAGATGAAAACTAAGAGCTACATACGATTTAATTATCGCTTCTCGTAACGACATTTGTATAATAGTACATATTTGAAAAAAAGTTCATCAAATCTTCTTTTCGGTGTACCTAATTCTAACTAATTAACTAAAAACTTCACTTTTTTACATTTTCAGTGAATTATTGTGATTCCATAATCTATTAACTCAATAACATTGGCTATCAACTGATTTTTTTATTCTTTATTTTCATACCAAATATTCTTACAATCTAAACAATCAAAACGATTTACTCTCATTAGACTTATTTCCTTATGAAAAAGTTTTGCTAGTTTTTCTCTTACTACATTCTCCCATCCTAAATATTCCGTTTTCTTTACCTTTATCGAACCACATTTTGGACAAAAATATACTTCTTTACTCATAAACAATCTCATTTCTAAGGTAGTAATCATATTCCTTTTGATTGATATAACCTTCTTTTAGATATAAAACGAGTTCTTTCATTTTTCTTGTTTCCTCTTTATATTCAAGTGCAACTGGTGCTACACGCTTTTTATTACAATTCGTTTTAATTAATTGCATCTTACATTCTTCACCATATTCCTTCGTTGCGAAGTAGTTTATATAACTTCCAATTAAAGCATTAATAATAATTGTGAATTCACTTAAATGAAATTTCTTCAACAACTGCTTCGTTATTACTTGTGAACCATCTTTAAATAAGGTAATAGCTGTGTTAGAACCAATCATCATCCATAATAGTAACTCCAATTGTTCTTCATCACTATCTTCTAAGCAACGTGCCCCATAAAGATATAACAGTTTGGATACAAGTTGTAACATATTAACGTGATAACATGTACCCTCCAAAATGATTGCAGGATACATAGATATACCAGGTGCTATACTTGATAAAGTAGCCATTTTAGCGGCAAGACGTGCATGTTGCTTAATTAAATGATTCGCAATATGATCTAACATCTCGATGCTTATTCCGGCTGCATGTGGGTTAGTTAAAACCGCATCTTCCACAACTGATGCCCCTACATAATGAATTAAAGTACTTCTTAAAAACTGATTTCGATCAATAGATACATTTGGTAATTTCAATAAATCACAGGCTGATTTCATATTCACACCTCATTTATGATATGGTTCATGATGAATAATTTTATAACTTCGATATATTTGTTCTAGGATTAATACTCGAACCATTTGATGAGTAAAGGTTAAATCTGATAATTTAAATCTAAAATTAGCACGTTTAATTACCGCTTCACTTAACCCCAAAGAGCCACCAATCACAAAGGTAATATTAGTGCTATGATAACTTCTAATATTCTCTAGTTTATCACTAAAAGCTTCACTGCTTAATTCAATCCCTTTTAAATCTAAAAGTATCATATAATCTTGATCATTTATTTTAGAAAGAATTCTCTCTCCTTCAATCTGTTTCACAATTTCATTTTGAGCATCACTATTACTTTGTGGTGCTTGTTCGTCATTTACCTCAATCAATGATAATTTAGTATAAGGTCGAAGTCGTTTCACATATTCTTCAACTAAACTAGTTAAAGCTTTTTCTTTGCATTTACCTACTACTACTAATTTAATCACACGTCTCCTCCTAAAAAATATGGATCATGCCTTAAGCATCATCCATATTATACGACTAACTTTCAAATATCACCAATATAAATACCAAACTGCTCAGCTGCATATAATTTAATATGTTCATAATTAATGTGTTTACTATCAAATAAACTACGCATCGAAGCTAAAGCTAATTCTCTTGTATTTCCTTCTTGTGATATATGTGCTAATACAATCTCTTTGGTTTTATTCCCCATTACTTGGGCAATTAAATTTGCTGCAACCTCATTACATAAATGTCCATTGTCATTAATAATACGTTGTTTTAAATAAATAGGACGATTTGTTTGCATTAACATTTCAATATCATGGTTGCTTTCAATAATATAATAATCTGCATTTAAAATATATTTTTTAACTTCCTCTTTTATATAACCTGTATCCGTGATATAAACCATTTTCTTATCTTCCCAACTCAATACATAACCCACCGTATTAGGTGAATCATGTGACATTGGTAATACCAACACATGAATCTGATTAATATCAAATTCTTCATATGGATTAATTTTAGTAAGAAAATGCGTTTCAAGATCAATGGAGGCGTAAGTAGGAATTTGATCAAACATTTTTAACTGTGAAACATGATCACTATGACCATGGGTAATAAGCAAACCATCTAAATCATGATAATCAAAATGTATCTCATTAAAAGATTGGGTTAAATAACGTTTAGTTGAACCACAATCAATCGCAATTTTACTATTTGCTGCTTCAATTACACAACAATTACCTTTTGAGCCACTCGCTACTAAAGCATAACTCATGGTAGATAAAGGGCTGGATTAACCCTGACTCCATTCAATCTAACTTCAAAATGAACGTGAGGTCCAGTGGCAATACCAGTCTGTCCAATATCACCAATTGCTTCACCTTGAGCAACCGTTGTCCCAACTGGGAAAAATCCTGGATGTGACATATGTCCATAATAAGTCATAAATCCATTATTATGGTTAATTACCATATTGTAACCACCAACACTATTATAACTATTCTCAACAACAACACCACGATCTGCTGCTAATACCTTGCCATAACGATTGTATGCATTTTGAACATCCATTGCCGTATGATTGTAGTAACACATCCAAGGACAAGTAATAATTACATTATCAACTGGATAACGGAATCTTCCACTACCAATCTTCGGTTCAACCTTTGTCCCAACCCGGACTACCTCTTGAACCGGCGCTTTAGTAATCTGTGAAGATATTTCTTTGGATCCATTTTCTTGAAGTGTACCATTGATATAAGTTAATTCTAGTTTAACATCTTTACTACCAATTTCCGCATTTTGAACTACTTCTTCCATTCCTTCACGAATTGTTTCATCATAAATTGTTTTTGTTGCTTCAGGATAAACCGGAACTGCTTCCATTTTTTCAGTTTTTACTTCAACATTAATTGGCGAATGAAGTTTTGAAACATTTAGTTTCATATTAATCGGTAAGATTTGATTTTCATCTTTTAACTTATCTGAATTAATCGACATCAAGTGTTCACTCGACATTTGATTTAACCAAGCAATACCGGCTACGGTATCATATTCTTGGGTTGTATAATATTCATATTTTGCGTTATAACCATAACTCAAATATAAGCCAACTTCCTCTTCGTTTTTTAGAATTCTACTCTCAGGTGCTAATCCTTTCGCAACTGTGGCATTTTCAAGCACCTTAAAACCAGTATAACGCTCACCATAAGTAGTAAGTGGAGGAGTTGATTGATTGTTTTCTAATAAAGCAAAAGCATTTTTATCTTTTATGTAATTTTGTAAGTAAGTCATTCTCGCATTTGTAAAGTCTTTTAAGTTCTTAACATAAGCAATCTCACCATTTGAAAATTCGATTTTATTTACCTCAACTGAGAACATATCTTTTTTATTTAAATAATCTAATATTTGTTTATCTTTATCTTCATATTCAAAAAAACTATATATTTTACGGATATGAATATCTTCACCTAATCCTATTTTAGAATCTGGGAAATCTTTACGATAACGCTCATTATAAACCTTATTTAATAAGGCATCTAACTTATGATCATCTTTCACAATGCCAATAATACGATCCTTTAAATAAAGCGTTGTTATTTCCTTTTCAGTTTCATTTTCTTTCATTACTTCTTGGGGGATAATTGCATTATCAAGATTAAAATCCGCTGATACTTTCTTACCAATATCCATTTGATTGGCAAATACCGTCGATGTTAACGTTAGTATTACTGCAGCAAAAAATGCTACTATTAATAAGCGATATTTACGCATAAAAATCCTCCTCTCTAACTATTTGAATTTCCTTTATAATTGATAAATAAAGAAATTGATTTATTAAAAGCTAATTCAACTGTGCCGGTTGCACCATTACGATGCTTCGCAATAATAATCTCTGTTATATCTTCACTTGATTCACTCTTTTGATCCTCTGGTTTATCGTAATATGCTTCACGATATAAAAACATAACGATATCCGCATCTTGTTCAATTGCCCCTGATTCACGTAAATCAGAAAGCATCGGACGTTTATCTTCTTTTCTCGATTCAACACTACGTGATAACTGTGATAAGGCAATCACTGGCACTTCTAATTCACGAGCTAAAGCTTTTAAGTTACGAGATATCTCTGATACTTCTTGTTGACGATTATCGCCGCCACCTTTACCAGAACCACTAATCAACTGTAAATAATCGATAACAATTAATGATAAATCGTGTTCACTTTTTAATTTACGGCATTTAGAAAATATTTCAGACATTTTAATCGATGCAGAATCATCAATAAATAATTTAGAACTCATAATTTCATTAGCACTTTCGCATAATTTATTAAATTCTTTATCATTTACATAACCACTTCTAAGCTTACTAGATTCAATTTTACTCTTAGAAGATAAAATACGTTTCATAAGTTGCGTCGCGCCCATTTCTAATGAGAAGATAGCGATTGCACCACTTGCATATTGTCCACAATTAGCAGCTAAATTAAGCGCAAAAGCGGTTTTTCCCATGGCTGGTCGTGCCGCTAAAATAATCAAATCACCTTTTTGAAAGCCGTTTGTTTTTTTATCTAAATCCTCAAAGCCAGTTTTAACCCCAGTAATACGATTATCAGCTTCTCTTAATTTAGTAATTTCATCAATAACTTCGGTTACGACATCTTTACTATTCTTAAAATCAGTTGCTCTGCGACTTCTCGTTACATCCAAGATTTCCTTCTCAGCTTTATCCATAATACCATCAAGTTCATTACCAGCATCAAATCCCTCTGCAGCAATTTGTTCGGCTGTTTCAATTAAACGTCGTAAATGAGATCGATCTTTAATAATCTCAATATAGTATTTACTATTAGCTCCTGATACAGCTGTATCACATAGTTTAACAACATAATCAGCTCCACCGACCATATTTAATTGATTCCCATCCGATAAACGGGTAATAAGTCCGGTCACATCAAGTGGTTTACCCGCATTTAATAACACCATCATTTCTTTAAAGATACGACGATGAACATCTAAATAAAAATCTTCTTCTTCAAGGTTTTGGTCAAATACAACTCGACTTACACTAGGGTAAATCAACATTGCGCCTAGGATTGATTGTTCTGCCTCAATACTATGTGGCAACTCCCTAGCCATTTTAAGCCTCACTTACATGAACTTTAATCGTCGCAATTACTTGATTTCGATAAAGATCACTCTTTACTAATGTAATACCTAAACTATCAATATGAGCCGTATCAATAAATTTACGTTTATCAATATTGATTGCATAATCCTTCGCTAATTGTTCTGCCACCTGCTTTGTGGAAATACTTCCAAACACACGACCATCTTTACCCGTTTTCAATTTAAATTCCAACGTAATTTTCTCAATTTCAACCTTTAACTTTTCAGCCATTTCTTTATTTTCTTTTTCTTTTAATTCATCTTGAAGATTCTGTTCGTCAAGAATTTCTAAACTATGCTTTGTAGCTTCTACTGCTAGTTTTTTCGCAAATAAGAAATTACGTGCATAACCATCTGCAACTTTAACCATTTCACCCTTTTTACCTAATTTCTTTACATCACTTAGTAAGATTACTTTCATTACTTATTTCCTCCTGTGCTAAATAGTCATCAATTGTTTGTTTCAATTCACTTTCAAGCGCTGTTATATCTTTTGTTTTACGCTGTAAGGCCGATGCGCTAAAGTGTCCTCCACCATGCATTTTTTCCATAATGATTTGAACATTAACAACACCTTTACTACGAGCGGTAATACCATAAGTCTCATCATCTATCTTAGCCATAACAAAGGATGCTTCTACACCTTTTATATTAAGCAGAGAATCCGCAACTTGTGACATTAAGGTTCTTGAGAAAATGGTATTCTCTTGTACAGATGCGATAATCATATTCTTTTGATAAGGTAATGCATATTTTAATATCTTCGTTTTTTCTTCAAAATCATCAAAGCTCTCTTTCAACATATTCTCGGCAGCAATTGGATCAACACCAAGTTTTTTAAGTTGAGCTGCTGCTTCAAATGTACGTGAACCAGTTCTCATTTTAAAACGATTTGTATCAATTAAAATACCTAAATACATTAAAGTTGCTTCTGCTTCACTAATATTTGCTTTACTACTTTGATATTGTAGTAACTCCGTTACAAGTTCTGATACACTCGATGCAGCACTTTCCACATAGACTAACAATGGATTATCAATGAACTTTTCACTGCGTCGATGATGATCAATTACAATTACTTTACTAGCTTTTTCAATTAGCGTTGGTGCTCCACTGTGATCTGGATTATGATGATCTACGGCAATTACTAAATCATCTTTTCTTAGTAATCGACAAGCCTCACTATCACTTAGAAATACATGACGGTCCGCTAATTTATCTTCATAAAAATTCATTGCTTCTTTTAATTGACCTTCAATGCCACCACTCTTAGATACTACATAAGCTTCTTTTCCATATGCACTAACAATTCTTGATACACATAAAGCCGATCCCATACAATCGAAATCCATTTCTTTATGCCCAACAATAAAGACTCTTTTACTATCCATGATTGCTTCATGAATCGCTTGTGCCATTACTCTAACTCGTACTCGGCTTCGTTTTTCTTGAGCTTCACTATTTCCACCATAATACTTAACACTTTCTCCGACTTTTTTTACCGCAACTTGATCGCCACCACGACTTTGCGCTAATTCAATCAAGGAAGAAATCATATCATCCAATTCGTCGAAATCAATGGTACCTCTTGCATAAGCCATACTAAGTGTTATCGATACATCGATTTCTTCTGCAACACTGCGAATTTCATTTAAAATTGAAAATTTATCTGCTCTTATTTGATGGAAAATTGATTCATTTAATATCACCAAAAAACGGTCACTACGTAATCTTCTTACCATCATTCCATAATGTTCCGCCCATTCTACAACGGGTTGACGAAGTTTCGTATTGATATTTGACATTCTACCTTCATCTTCATATTGAGATAATTCCATATAATTATCTAAATGAATTAAACCAACTACAATTGCTTCACTTTGATATTTTTCTTGCAAGTTTCCAAACATTGTAATATCTCTTATATAAATCACTTGCGCATTTTCTTTTCTAGTAATCTCATAAATGTAATCATCACTTTTTGCGGTTATATGATCTACTTCTCCTTGAAATAATTCATTAATTTCAGGAATCCAAGTAGCTAATTTCTTACCCACAACACGAATTCCACGAGCTTCCACAAAATCATTAACCCAAGTTACATTATATTGTTCATCATAAGTTATAATTCCAACTTCACCAAATACAAGTGCATCTTTGGCATCATGACCTAAAATTCTTGAAATATCAATATCACGATTCTGTTTCTCTAACGAAAAATGTAAGAAAATCCATCCAATCATAATAATATTAATCACAAGAAAAATAAATAGACATAAAGCAATATCTCTCATACCAATTAAATACATTAGTACAAGTGCTACTACTTGTGCTAAAACAAGGATTGAAACTTGAATTTTAAAGTTTTCTAATCGTTCCATTCATGATCCCTCTTTTCAATTTACCTTTTAAATCAACGACCATATCATAGATACCTAAGGCCATTACAGCAACATTGACACCAGGTAACAGAATTAAAATAGGTAATATAAATACTAATTTTCTTTTTCCACTTATTATTATGTAACTTAATATGCACATACTTCCATAGGCTAATGATATACCAACCACACAGAAGTATGCCGATAAAATCATACTATTTACATTACTCTCTAATTTTAACACATTTGTGGACAAAAATAGAAGCCAAATGATGATACAAATATATCCAACCCATTTTGGTAAACGAATATCAAGCATTGATTTCATTTGAATGTTCTTGATATGAAGCCTCTTTAATAATAGAATTGCTAATAAATGAATGCAAAGACCTTGAAGAACTGACATTGCTACTGTGGAAACAATCAACCATGTAGTGATTAAAGAATCAATTCCTCCTGGCAAATATATATTTAATGTTTTAACTAATTCACTAACTATTTTCGCATCTTCTGCCATATCATAACCAAAGAAAGCCGCAAAAACAATTGTTGTGAAAACATAAGATAGTAAAGTAAAGACAATTGTGGAAATTAACAATAATTGATTTGACCAATTTTTATTTACTCCATAACCATAAATTAAACCAATTATGATTGATGACATTAAATAAAATGTTGTCGTTGGTAGTGAAATCATAAAACTTAAAAGCACCATACAAACCGCTGGAATCATTGCTGCCCTAATACCAAAGCGTACCGTATAAACTAAAATTGGAAATGTTAGTATCCAATAAATAGCATATTCAAGTATTCCCGCCATTTGTCGATTAAAGAACAGTGCCACTCCAACAAGTGCCACCATCATACTTCCTTCGGTAATTCTCTTTACATTATTATGCAAGATACACTCAACCCTTTCAATGATGAAAACCCCCATTCAATTATAGAATAGGGGTTTAATAATTATTCGCTTACGTAAGGTAATAAAGCCATTTGGCGAGCGCGTTTAATAGCGGTAGCCAACATACGCTGATATTTAGCACGTGTACCTGTTACACGTCTTGGAATAATTTTCCCATTTGCTGAAATAAAGCGTTTCAATAATTCTATATCTTTATAGTCGATTGATTCGATATGGTTTTTTGTAAAGTAACAAACCTTTTTACGACCCATACGTTGTTTTTTAAATGCCATTGTTTTGATCTCCTTTCTAAAGATTAAAATGGTAGATCGTCACTGGCGATATCCAAAGTGTCACTTGAAGAAAAATCACTTGTATAAGATGAAGCAGCATCTGGAGTAGGATCACTCACATAACCACTATCATTTGTATAAGTATTATCTTCATGGACTTGGGCACTAGCACCTTGTGATGAATTCTTTGAATCAAGGAACTGTACCGAATCAGCTACCACTTCCGTAACATATACTTTTCTACCTGTTTGATCATCATAACTACGTGTTTGGATTCTTCCTTCCACGGCTGTTTGTGATCCTTTGTGTAAATACTGAGTAATTAATTCTGCTGTTTTATTCCAAGCAACACAATTAATAAAGTCCGCAGTTTGATCTTGTGTTTTCACACGTCGTTCAACCGCAAGGGTAAAGGAAACAACAGATGTTCCTGACTGCGTTTTTCTCATAACTGGATCCTTCGTTAGACGGCCAATTAAAATAACACGATTTATCATATCACACCCATCCTTCCTGAATTACTCTTCACCTTCAAGTTTAATTGTTAAATGACGAACTACGCTTTGATTAATGCGAACTAAACGTTCGAATTCAGCGATTGCTTCGTTGTCGGCACTAATGTTGATAACAACATAGTAACCTTTTGTCATGTGGTTAATCTCATACGCGAATTCTTTCACACCCCACTCATCGATTTTGTCGATGGTTCCGTTGTGATCAGTGATGATTTTGTGCATAGCATCCATTACTTCTTGACGTTTTGCATCATCTAAATCAGCCTTCACGATGTACATGATTTCATATTTCTTCATATCGTACACCTCCTTATGGTCTATTGGCCCTATTCAAGATAGAGCAAGGAATAGATTAAATCTACCCGTTTATTGATTATATCATTTACAACTAGGTGTGTAAATGTTTATTTTAAGCAATTTCAAGGATGAATCGAATTTAATTTCTCCTAACTTAAATCCTCTTTCGTTGTCACTTTAAGATTCTTATAATTTCCTTCTACTACTTTTACTTTCACATCACCGCATAATTCAACGATTTGTGCATCATCGGTTGCGATAATACCCTGAAGTTTTGCTTTTTCATAAGCGTTTCTAATACAATCAATTTGAAATGCTTGTGGTGTTTGTGCTTGTTTTAACTCCGAACGAATCAGCGTTTTTTCAATAAACCCATCTTTAACTACCTTAATCGTATCTTTAACTTCTACCATTAATAAACAAGCAGGATAGTCCTTCAATGTTTCTAATAAACGATTGATATCCGCCATTTCTAAATAAGGGCGAGCCCCATCATGAATTAATACATAATCTTCATTCACTACCTTCAGACCATTATAAACACTATCTTGTCGCTCGCTTCCACCAATTACATAATGAATTCGCTCATCATCAAATAAATTCTGGAATGTATCATGATCCTTATTTGATACAACAATTACAATTTGTTTACAACGCTTATCCTCTAAAAATAATTGAACAGTTGTTTCAAGAATTGTTTTACCATTCTTAAACTGATATAACAATTTATTATAACCTAAATTCACCCTAGCCCCATTACCTGCTGCCATGATTAAAGTTGTATAGTTCATATTAATACCTTCCTTACTTAATAAATACAGTATACTATCTTTCGCATCCTTGTGAAAGTAGAAAAGTGCTTAAAACACCTTTTAACCCGGTATTTCAAGCACTAGATTATGATCAAACAATCGCAATTTTATATTTTAATTTCTTTGTCGCTTCTTGTAAGGAAGTAGATGAAGTAATCGCTTTACAAATAACCGCATCCTCCATTTCCTGATGCCAAGATTGTAAGATTTGTTTCATAACTAATTGCTTGTGTTCAATTTTTAATTCATTAAAAATAAATATTTCATCAAACATATTCATAACATCCTGTCCCAATCCTTTTGTAACATGATCAATCCAACCATTTTTTTCATTAAAACGTAGCGATGAATTTGCTTTATATGCAAATTCCCCTTGAACAATCATAATACAATGCCTTAAATCAATTTTACTATCCTCTGTTTCCACAAAACCTTTTTCGATTGCTAGTTTTAAAGATTGAATCACACTTGGGTTTGCTTCTTGAATATTTAATATAGAAAAAATTGTATAAGGATTACGCTTAAGCTTATTCAAACTATTTTTTAACGATGTTGGTGAAGATACATCCCATTCAATTATTTCTTCTTGATTAAAATAAGCTAAATTGAACTGTTGAATCAAAGTTGTTTTCCCAACTCCTTGATTTCCTAAAAACAACCAAACACCCAAAGGTCTTGATGACAACACTCCTTGTTCAATCCACGTTACCTGTTTCATTAACTTTTCGATAACTTCTTCTTGATGAATTACTCTTTCACTTAAAATTGATTGTAGATAAAGGATCCGATTCTTACTAGAAATAGGAATATCTGTTAATTGTTCAATCACATCCTTAACCATCTTTCGATTCACTTGTAGTTGTTTATTTCGCTTTGTGAAAACACAAGCTAAATCTAAAACATCAATTGCCTTATCAGGAAACTTACGATTTGGCATAAAATAATCACAATAATCAACAATTTCTTCAACTAAAGAAGATGCAATTTCCACATTATGAAACTTACTATATTCACTTAACTTTGCTTGTAACATAGTTGTCGTAATTTGTTTTGTTGGTTCTTTAATCCTAACCACTTGGAAACGTCTTTCAAGAGCTCGATCTTTCTCAATAAACTTTTCATATTCATCAATTGTCGTTGCCCCAATACATTTAATTTCACCACGTGCTAGATATGGTTTTAATACGGATGAAACATCAATGCTGCCTTCTGATTTACCAGCTCCAATCATTTGATGTATTTCATCAACAAACAAAATAACATTTGGATATTTCTTCAGTGCTTTAATCAAGTTCTGTAATTTCTCTTCAAAATCACCACGATATTTTGTTCCTGCTACTAAAGTATTCAAATGCAGTTCATAAATAATTGCATCATTTAACTTACCAGGCACCTCATGATGAACTATCATATTCGCAAGTTTTTCAACAATAGCAGTCTTTCCTACTCCCGGTTCACCAATTAATAATGGATTTGCTTTTTCTTTTCTAGAAAGTATCGATATCATTAAATCAATTTCTTTATCTCGACCGACAATTGCTTCATTGTTTTGACTATTATTTAAATTACGAAGTTCATTAAACTTATCAAGTTCATGGCATGTTTCCGGATTAAGTTGCTTCAATAACTCATTTACATCCAAATCATAACGATTCAGTATTTCGCTAGCAACACAGTTCTCACTCTGTAATAGTGCACAAGTTAAAATATCACTATCAATATCTTTCTGTTTACGAGCTAAAGCTAATATCATAGCTCTCTGTAACATATCTTCAACAACTTGAGTTAGTGATATGTTTTTAACATCTTTATCTTTTAAACCAAATAATATCATTAAGTCTTCTTTTAATTGATCATAATAGACACCATGTTTAGCCAACCTTTTCGAAAGTGTAACACTTGAATCACTCATAATTGCCAATAAGATATGTTCACTACCTACATAATTATTCCCCATGTCTTTTGCTTCTTTTTGTGCTTGTTGCATCATTATATTCACTTGTTTATTAAATCGATAGTTCATATCATCACCATCCTTGCTTTACTAGCATATGTTAACTTCTAACGACTTTTGTTAGTATGCGCCTTTTTATTTAAATAATTTCTAAAAAGTAAAATAAACAAATTTATAGTATTATCATCGATTTGTTGATTAATCTTTGTTAGAATATAGGAAAAGGATGTGTAATTATGATAACTACAAAAAAGGGAGATCAAGGTATGACTTCTTTAAAAGATGAACGAGTTTCTAAATTTGATTGTCGGATTGATTCTTTAGGTAATTTAGATGAAGCAATTTCTTTTATTATCTATCTTCAAACACAAATTGATCACACTTACGAAGAAGAGTTAAAAACAATTGTTACCGATTTAAATACAATATGTTCGATTCTCGCAAACTATCCAACCGACTTTGATGATAAACATTTAGTATGGTTAGAAACAAAGATTAATGAATATGAGAGGGATCACGAACCTTTTAACTTTCACTATCCATTTAATGAAACAAGGAATGCATTATGTAATGTTATTAGGAGTATTGTAAGAAGAAGTGAGCGTTCAATCCTTAATACAAACAAGAAATATCCAGATATTGTTTTATCCTATATGAATCGCTTATCCGATTATTTTTTTGTGTTAGGTAAGCAAAAACTATAAGTTCAAATGTTTTTTCATATTAGTGTTTATCTTTATCTCATTTTATGAGAAAATATAAGAAGTGAAGTTAAGGAAGGTAGAATAAAATTATGAAATATTCGCAAACAACGATTAACAATTTAAATAGCAACATTAAAGAATTCTTTCCCCATCTATTCCCTATTGAAGATACTTATCATATCTTACATAGTGGCGTTTCTAGATTAGTTATGTTAGATCGATATGCCCAAAAAGATCGTTCTTTAAAGACTTTAGCCATTGGTGATATTGTTTTAACAATTGTTAAAGAAGATCCAACCTTTCCAGCTCGAGGAATTGGTATCATTAAAAGTATCGATTATGATCACGAAGAGGCCGTAATTGAATTAGAAGAAGAATGGCGTGCTTCTTTAGAAAACGAAGAAGAAGCTACTACAGGTTTAATCACGCGTCGTTTTGCGAATATCGATAAGCCTTTAGAAATATATTATGAACAAATAGCAAAGCGAGTAGGTTTTGCGCTAGCTCAAGATGAACCAACAAAACAAGCAAGAATTAATCTTGGTAACAAGTTTTATGAACAATTAAAATTAATGAATACGGTACCTGCTGGTCGTGTATTATATGGAGCAGGAAGTGGAACTCAAGTTACTTATTTCAACTGTTTCGTAATGCCATTTGTTGATGATTCACGCGGAGGTATTGCCAACCATCGTAAAGAAGTTATGGAAATTATGTCACGTGGTGGTGGTGTTGGTACCAATGGTAGTACACTTCGTCCTAAAGCTGCTCCAGCAAAAGGCGTAGGTGGTAAATCAAGTGGTGCGGTAAGTTGGTTAAATGATATTGCCAACTTAACTAACTTAGTGGAACAGGGT
>JAVWEY010000031.1:0-18302 GCA_036641395.1 Erysipelotrichaceae bacterium | reverse complement strand
CATCTTTGCCTACAATCGTTTTGCGGTAAGTGTTAGATAAGAAGCAATTATAAAATTTTAACAGGCTTTACTTTTGGTAAAGAAGATTAATGAAATCAAATTTGATTGTCTATTTGAGTCCTTAAATTTCCCCACATCGATAAAAAATGAATTTAAATAATCGCATTTTTCTTTACTCAGAAGTGAAGGGGGTTTTATGAAAGATAATTTGGAGGATGATTGATTTGGAATGGACAAAAAGAGTAAACGATGTTGCAGACGAATATTTTAATTATTTAGGGAGAAATGATAATACAAGTGAATATACTATGAGATGCGTTTATAATAATCATATCTTGCCCTTGGTTGGAAAAAAAAGAATTAAAAATATTAAGATGAAAGATATGAAAAATATACAAAATAGCATGATAGAGAAAAAACACTTTGGTAAAAAGTACTCAAACAAAACTGTGAATAATGTAACAAACGTATTTAATATTATAATGAACTTTGCTGTTCAAAATGAATATTTACATTCAAATCCATGTATGAATTATTCATCATTACGCATTGTAAAAGATTATGACAAAACAGAATTTTGGACTGATAAGCAATTTAAACATGCAATTAAGTATGAAAAAGACTTTGAATGGTATTGTTTTTTGACAATATTATATTTAACAGGCATGAGGAAAGGTGAAATAAGGGCATTGAAGTGGAAAGATATCGATTTTGAAAAGAATTTAATCTATATTCGAAGACATATTAATGATAAAAGAATTCATAAAGAAGGTGAAGGAGACAAAGAATGGATTATAATTGGAAGAAAAAATAGTGATCAACATATTTTATTAATGGATAATAATACACAAAAAATGCTTTTTCAACTTTTAAGAAATATTAAAAAGTGTTATACTTATGAAGAAAATGAATTTATATTTGGTAGAAATAAGCCAGTAGGCCAAAATGGACCGAAACGACATCTTGATAAAATTGCACTTGAAGCAGGATTACCACGTATCAAAGTGCATGGGCTAAGGCATTCACATGTTAGCTTTTTAATATCAAAAGGCTTAAATGCTTATGAAATAGCTGAACGTATTGGAGATACAGTAGATATGGTTCTTAAAGTTTATGGACATATGTTTCCAAATCCACAAGCAAATATTGTTAGAGAACTAAATAAAAATTTCAATTTTCAATTTCAAATGTAGAAAGAAGCTAAAAAGTTTAAAAAAGGCTTGATAATACACCTTTAGTGATGTATTATATAGGTATAGATATAGTTCGTTTTAATTTAATTGATTCTCATGCTCTCCGCCAGAAGATAATTAAGTTTCTAGACTGTAATATGTTTAGAAACTTTTTAATATATAAAATAATAATTTATTGGGTTTAGATTGCTAAATTTTCATTGAAAGCATAAAATATAGATATCATTCACTATACTATAAAAGAGCATTTTGAAAGGAATATAATATGCAAAGAATAATATTAAGTATCATTTCTTTATTATTACTGAGTGGTTGTGGGTTCATGAGCGATGAAGTAAAGATGAAAGAACACCCAATCAAAGAAGATTTAAGTTTTCATTATGCTAGAAAAACATGTAATAAGAAACAAAAAGAATGGTATGATCAAATCTATCGTTCTTTAATGAATCTTGATAAAGAATTAGTTCTTGAAATGAAAGAGAAAGATGATTTTGTAGAGATCTATACAAAAGTATTAGATGATCATCCAGATATTTATTGGTCGGGTGATATTACTTATCGTGAAGAGAAATGGGATAATAATGCTGTAGAAAGAACTCTTTCTTTTAAATATACGAAAAGTAAGAAACAAATAAAAGCATATAATAAACAATTGAAAACAATTGTATCAAAAATTAAAGGTGAAGTTAATAATATGAATCAGGACTATGATAAAGTAAAGTATATTTATGATTATGTTATTGATCATAGTGTTTATGATACAAAAAGCAGTGATAATCAAAATATTATTAGTGTTTTAATAAATGGAAAATCAGTATGTGCAGGTTATGCTAAAAGCATTCAATATTTATGTAATCAGATAAAGATTCCATGTACCTATATGCCAGGGAAATCAAAAGTTAGTGGATTTAGTAGTGAAAATAATGGAGCACATGCGTGGAACATGGTACAAATAAATGGTAATTATTATTATTTAGATGCTACTTTTGGCGATGATGAGGAAAATGATTTCCGTTATGCTTACTTTACAATGAGTAGTGATGAAATGCTTGAATTATATAAACCAACTTATGAATATGAAGAAAGTAATGCCATTGATGATAATTATTTTGTGAAAGAAGATGCTTATTTTAATGATTATAATGAAGATAAGATGAATCGTTTGATTAGTGAAGCAAAACTTAAAGGTTACAATACGATTATGCTTAAATGTAGTGATGAGACAATCAGTACTAAAATCAAACAAATATTAATTGATGATTATCGTTTCTTTGAACTTGCAAAGCAACAAGGAATTGAATTACAAAATATTAAATATATTGAAGTACCAAAGGTTCATGTACTCGTATTATTGATGTAAAGGAGCAAAAGTATGAAAGTAATATATTTTGAACATAGTGGATTTTGTGTTGAAGGTGAAACAACTGGTTTAATATTTGATTATATAAAAGGTGACCTAAGTTTATTAAATGAAAATAAGCATTATTATGTGTTTGTATCTCACGGGCATCGAGATCACTTTAATAAAGAAATATTTACACTATTTCAAACATATAAGGTAACTTATATTTTATCTGATGATTGTATAACTAATGAAGATAATGTATGGATGATTGGACCAAATCACTTTTTAAAGGTTGATGATTTAGAAATTACAACCTTAAAATCAACCGATGAGGGAGTTGCTTTTTTCGTCAAGTTTGAAGGTCATTGTATTTATCATGCAGGTGATTTAAATGATTGGTGTTGGCTTGATGAAAGTAGTGACCAAGAAAATGATGAGATGCGATTTGCTTATCAAAATGAAATTGATCAATTAAAAGATGAATCAATTGAACTAGCTTTTGTAGTAGTAGATCCACGCTTAAAACAGGCTACAATTGATGGGCTACACTATTTTATGCAACATGTTGAAGTTGAATATATTGCACCCATGCATTTTTGGAATGATTATGATTGTATTGCTGAGGTAAAAAAGAAAATAGATATTGAAAATAAAATGATTGAGATTAATCATCTAAATCAAGTATTTTATTTAGATGAGGAATGAGGTAGTAAAATCACTGCAATTTAATAATAATTTATTGCTTTTAATGTACTTTCAATCCTTTTTAATTGTCAATATATAATATGTATATAAGGGTAGTGTTCAAACGATATCACTTGCATAAGAGGGTGGGAGTATGTCACTCAATGAAATAATTTTTATAGTTGGTTTCAACTAAAAAAAATGGTATGATTATAACAATCAGGAAAGAGTGATGTTATGAATTTATCGTTAATGAATCTTATTGAAAAAATGGAATTAGAAGAAAAGAACACCACTTATTTTGTTGGTGGAGAATTTAGTATGACACCGGTTTATGCGAAAAAATCCCGTGCACTTGAAATAGAATTATTATTAGATGGCGTTTTACCTTTTAATGTTTGGAACTTATTTTTAAGCCGTCTTACTAAAATAAGTAGAAGTCATGTCGAACTGAAAATTGAATGTCGTGAAGATAAAGAAGATATTTTTGAATTAAGAAACTATGTTAGTTATTATATTCAAATTCATCCTCAGTATTCTATCTTTCAAGAAGTGTTACCAGCAATTGAAAATGATTATATTATATTTCGTTATGCGTTAGAAGAACAGAAAGAAAAAGCAATTCAATCTAAACATTTATTAGAAACTTTTTTAAGTGATTGTGGTTTTAAAAGAAAGGTTATAATTGATGATTTGATTATAGATCGAAGTGTTGAAACGATTGTTAAACCAAATGAGGCTACTCCTAAAGAAGTAAAATATGAAGATAAAAAATATAATTTTAAACCAAAAACTAAAAAAGGATTGGATCAATATACAACTTTGACAATTCATGAAATTAGTGAAGAAATGCAAGGAATTCATATTAAAGGGAAAATATTTGATAAAGAAAATCGCACATTACGAACGGGTAAAGATATTCAAACTTTATGGATATGTGACAGAGATGATGCAATCGTAATTAAGCGATTTGAACGTGGTGCAACGACAAAGGAAGTATTAGATGAAATAAACATTGGGGATTATGTAAGTGTTTATGGTCGGGTTGATTATGACTCGTATTCACGTGAATTAGTTATGATGCCAGATGTCATTACTAAAATACCTGAAGTTAAAAGAATTGATGATAGTGAAGAAAAGCGGGTTGAATTACATCTTCATACAAAAACATCTGAGATGGATGGAGTGTGTGACATTGAAGAATTTATTAACCAGGCAAATGCATGGGGACATAACGCAATTGCGATTACCGATCATGTTGGGGTTCAAGCCTTTCCAAAGGCTCAACATGCGGTTGAAAAGATTAACGCAAATCGAGAGACTCCCTTTAAAATGATTTATGGAGTCGAAATGAATATGGTGGATCCAATTCTTCATATTGTACGTAATGGAGATGATCGAGAACTAGAGAAATGTAGTTATTGTGTCTTTGACTTAGAGACAACTGGCTTAAGTTCACGCTATGACCATATTATTGAATTTGGTGGTCAAATTGTTAAGGATCGTGCTTGTGTAAAAAAACTTCAGTTATTTATTAAGCCACCAGTTCCGATATCTGCCTTCACAACAAATCTTACGAATATTAGTGAAAGTGATTTGATCAATGCATTACCATTTGAGGAATGTATTGATGAAATATTAGATTTTATTGGGGATCATGTATTAGTAGCCCATAATGCAGATTTTGATGTTAGTTTTCTAAATGATGCCTTAGTGCGAATTAATCGAAAACCTTTAACTAATCCAGTCGTGGATACTTTTGATTTATCAAGAAGTCTACATAGTGAGCGCAAATATCATAAACTTGGTGTAGTTGCTCGTTCTTATGGAATTCGATACGATGAAGAAGGAGCCCATCGTGCAGATTATGATGCGGAAATTCTTGCTAATGTTTATATGAATATGTTAAATGAGTTAAAACATATCACTACATTAAATGAATTACAAGCGATGCAAGATGAATCATGTTTTAAAACAGTATTTAAAAAACATGTTACGATTTTAGTGAAAAATGCAGCAGGTTTAAAAGAATTATTTGAACTGATTACTTTATCTCATTGTAAGTATTTAGCTTATAACTCTAAGAGTACAACGAATATAGTTGCTGAACCTAGAATTCTAAGAGATGAAATTAATAAGCAAAGAATTAAGGGTAATTTATTAATTGGTACGAGTTGCTTTAATGGAGAAGTTTTTGAAATGGCGTATACGCGTAATCAAGAACAGTTAGAAACCGCCTTATCTTTTTATGATTATGTTGAAATACAACCATTAGAAAACTATCGTCCATTAATTGATCGTGGTTCAATTTGCGATGAGACACGTTTAAAACAAATATTGAAGGATATCATCGATACAGCAAATGCGATGGGTAAATTAGTAGTGGCAACCGGTGATGCCCATTATGTGAGTGAAGAACAAAAACTAATACGAGATATTTATATTTCATCTCAAGCGATTGGTGGAGTTCATCATCCTCTGTATCTTTTTAAAAAAGAACAAAGACTTAAAGTTAAAAATCCAGATCAGCACTTACTTACAACGAGTGAAATGTTAGCCGCTTATGAATGGCTTGGTGAAAGTGTTGCTTATCAAATGGTAGTAACAAATACGAATAAAATTGCTGATCAAATTGAAGCTGTTTATCCGGTAAAGGACCGCCTATATCCACCAGATATAGAAGGATCAGATGTTTTATTAGAAAAGATATGTTATGAGAAAGCCCATTTAATTTATGGAGAAACATTGCCAGAGATAGTGGAGAAACGTTTAAATCGCGAATTAAAGAGTATTATTGGTCATGGTTTTTATGTTGTTTATTATATTTCACATTTATTAGTTAAAAAATCAAATGATGATGGTTATTTAGTTGGTTCTCGAGGTTCCGTTGGTTCAAGTTTTGTGGCAACCATGGCTGGGATTACGGAAGTAAATCCATTGGCACCTCATTATGTTTGTGAACATTGTCATTATGTTGAATTCTTTGAAGATGGAAGTGTTGCATCAGGCTTTGATTTACCGGATAAAGTATGTCCTAATTGTGGAAGGATTATCCGAGGAGATGGTCAGGATATTCCATTTGAAACCTTTTTAGGATTTGAAGGTGATAAAGTACCGGATATTGATTTGAACTTCTCGAGTGATTATCAACCAACGGCTCATGCTTATACCAAAGAAGTATTTGGTGATGACCATGTATTTCGGGCTGGTACGATTGGTACCGTAGCGGAACAGACTGCTTATGGTTATGTAAAGGGATATGAAGAAGAGATGGGTTTAGAAGGCAAACTACGCCGGGCACAGGAGTTACGCCTTGCGAAAGGGTGTGAAGGTGTTAAACGAACAACAGGACAACATCCGGGGGGAATTATCGTTATTCCTTTGGATTTAGATGTTCATGATTTTACACCAGTCCAATATCCTGCCAACAATCCATTCTCTGATTGGAAAACAACGCATTTTGATTTCCATCAGATTCATGATAATGTCTTAAAATTTGATATATTAGGTCATGTAGACCCAACTGCAATGAAGATGTTGGAGCGAATTAGTGGGGTTGATGTTAGAAAAATACCAATGAATGACCCAGAAACTATGAGTATTTTTTCCGGAGTTGAAGCACTTCATATTGATACTTCTAAAAATACAGAAAAAACCGGAGCAGCAGGATTACCAGAATTTGGAACACCATTTGTACGTGGTATTTTAGAAATGAGTAAACCTACTACCTTTGATGAACTGGTTCGTATTTCTGGATTATCTCATGGAACCGATGTTTGGTTAAACAACGCACGTGATTTAGTAGAAGCCGGTATTTGTAACTTGAAAAATGTAATTGGTTGTCGTGATGATATTATGGTGTATTTGCTTCATAAAGGCTTAAAACCAAAAACTGCATTTATGATTATGGAAAGTGTCCGTAAAGGTAAAGGTTTAAAACCTGAATGGATTGATGCGATGAAGCAACAAGGGGTTGAAGATTGGTATATTGAATCTTGTTTAAAGATTAAGTATATGTTCCCAAAAGCCCATGCCGTTGCCTATGTAATGATGGCGGTTCGTATTGCTTACTTTAAAGTTCATTATCCACAATATTATTATTGTATGTTCTTCTCAATACGCTGTGATGCTTATGATATTGATGCGATGATTAATGGAGAACAAGCAATTCGTAGCCGTATGAAAGATATTAATGAACGTTTAAACAGCAATGAATTTAAACGTGATGTAACTAAGAAAGAAAAAGATATATATACAACATTAGAATTAGCTTTAGAAATGTGTTTAAGAGGTTATCGCTTTGGTAATATTGATTTAATGAAATCACAAGCAAATGAATTTATTGTTGATCCAGATGATAAAAATGTAATCATTCCACCTTTCGCAAGTATTGATGGCTTAGGTAGTAATGTTGCTGATAGTGTTGCTAGTGCACGAAACAATGGACCTTTTCTATCAAAACAAGACCTTCAAGATCGTACTTCATTAAATGGTACTTCAATTAAAAAGTTAGAAACACTAGGAGTTTTGACTAGTCTACAAGAAGAAAATCAAATGTCATTGTTTGGCTAAAAGAAAAGGGGGACTTATAAATGAGTAATCAAGAACAAGAAGCTCTATTTCGTGCTTATATACTAGCCTGGTTAGATAATAATATTAAAATTATTTATGAAATATTTAATCTTCATGCACATATTACTCAAAGTAATGGAGCGGCATATGAAGATTTAAGTCAAATCATTGATTGGTTTAAAGATACGCAAAACAATGGTTCAATTGATGATTGGAATATTATTAGTTTTCAATCCGTTTCGGATTTGACAATTGTGACATGGAATATTGATTATTCTTATCAAAAACAACGTTCTACTTTTCAAGGTGTTTCTTTTGTGACATACAAAAATGAAAGAATTGATTCAATGAAAGAATATGGATGTTATCCACATCTTGTTTATCCATATCGATAGTTTATAATATGAAATATTAATTATTTATGAATTTTATCGAAAAAAATTTAATATAAATAATCAATAATAAATTATAATTAATTGATCATTAGTTAGTAGTTCATAATTTTTTAGAAGATAAAGCAATTGTAAAGTTAAAAACTTGGGACAAACTACAAAATTAATTAAATTGTTTCTAAATTAAGACAGGTATTATCTGTCTTTTTTTTTACTATATTTTAAAAAAATAGAACTTATCGCTTAGATTTCCAAGAATATAGGACTTTAAAGCATAAAAACAAGGTTTTTATGGGTTAAACGTGTCCTTTTGTCAGAATATCATGTAAAGGCATACAAAAGTGTGAAATAAGTTATAAAAAAAGGTAAATATATATGTACAAATATAGGTTAAAAGTATATAATGGTGGTATGAAGTAGTAGATTGTGGTAGAAAGTGGAGGAAGGTATCATGTTCATCGGTGAATACGCTCATAATATTGATACAAAAGGTCGCTTGATTATTCCTGCCCGCTTCCGTGAAGAACTAGATGGAACAATTATTGTTACTCGCGGTCTTGACGGTTGCTTATGCATCTATACAGCTTCCCAATGGAACATTCTTTATGAACAGATGATGAAGTTACCTTCAACAAAAAAAGAAGCACGTATGTACATTCGAATGTTAACAAGTAAAGCTGCTGAATGTGAAATTGACAATCAAGGTAGAATCTTATTACCAGCAACCCTTACTCAACTTGCTGATTTAAAGAAAGCATGTGTTATCTCAGGTGCTGGTAATCGTGTAGAAATATGGAGTAAAGAGCGTTGGGATACAATAAATGAAGAGAACAATGAATCGTTTGAAGAGATGGCTGAAAGCCTAACGGAGTTCTTCTAATGAAACATTATAGTGTATTACTAAATGAATCAATAGAAGCATTAAGAATCAAGGAAAATGGTATCTATGTTGATGGAACTCTTGGAAGAGGCGGACATAGTGCTGAAATTCTAAAACAAATACATAGTGGTCACTTATACGCATTTGATCGAGATCAAAAAGCAATTGAAGAAACAAAACCGAGATTATTGGAAATTAATTCAAACTTCACTTTAATTCATGCGAATTTCTCACAGTTAAAAAGTGAATTAGAAAAATATGGAATTGAACAAATTGATGGAATGGTTCTTGATTTAGGAGTATCATCACCTCAATTTGATGAAGCGCAGCGTGGCTTTTCTTACCGCTTTGATGCTCCCCTTGATATGCGAATGGATCAAAGTCAGACTTTGGATGCCGCAACGATTGTGAATACTTGGGACTATCAACAACTAGTAACTATTTTATTTCAATACGGAGAAGAAAAGTTTGCAAAACAAATTGCTCGAAAAATTGAGGCAAGAAGAATCGATAAACCAATTGAAACAACATTTGAATTAGTTGATGTGATACGTAGTGCCTTACCTTCAAAAGTGTTAAATTCAAAAGGTCATCCAGCAAAGAAAACATTTCAAGCAATTAGAATTGCTGTCAATGATGAATTAGCGGAACTTAGAAATGTATTAGAAGAAGCATTATCAATCTTAAAGGTTGATGGAAGATTAGCGGTTATATCGTTTCATTCATTGGAGGATCGAATTGTAAAAGAATCTTTTCAAAAATATGCAGTAGCACCAAAAGTTGATAAGCGTATCTTATTGATGCCGGATCAAATTGAAGAACCACCATTTCAATTAGTAAATCGTAAAGTAATTCTTCCTGGAAGTGAAGAATTAGAAGAAAATAATCGATCACATTCTGCAAAATTAAGAGTGATTGAAAGGAGAAAGTAAAGGATATGGCTAAAGTAATTAAAAGTAAGCGGAAAGTAAGAATTGAAGCAATCGCAACTCTGTTTTTTGTGTTGTCAATTTTGTTATACTTAAGCAGTTCATTATTTTTAAAGTCATATAATGTTGCTTTATCAAAAACAGTTTCAACAAAAGAGAGTGAAGTTGCGAAAATGAAAGATGACGTTGAAAGTCTACGTTTAGCAGTTAAAACTTTAGAAAATCGTGATCGTGTTTTAAGTGTTGCGAAAGAAGCAGGAATGGTTGTAAATCAAGATAATGTTGTTTTTGTGGAAGCACAAAATGAATAAATAGTGTTGTAAAGAGGTTTATATGAATACGAAAAGAGCAAATCGAACGATTACTTATTTAATATTAGTTATTGGCATCATTGGGACACTTGTTTCTGCAAATGTCCTTTTTACAATGGCAACTGGTGTTCATTTGCGAAGTGGAATAAATATAAAGGATACACTTAGTAAGAATAAAGCGGATGTTTTAACTGCGAAAAGAGGAACGATTAAGGATCGTAATGGTAATGTTATTGCTGCTGACTTGGATTCTTATACGTTAATTGCTTATCTTTCAAAGACCCGTACCGATGGAAAGAAAGATGCATATGTAGCTGATACACAAATGACAGCCGATGCATTAGCACCAATTTTAAAGTGTGATTCTACTACTTTAAAAAAGATTCTTGATGATGCCATCCATAAAAATTTATATCAAACAGCATTTGGTGTATATGGAAATAATCTAACGCTAAATGAAAAAGAACAAATTGATGTGTTAGAACTACAAGGGATTGGTTTTGAAAAGTCATCCCAGCGAAATTATACAGATGGTAAGTTTGCATCTCAGTTAATTGGTTATGCACGATATAATGATGAACTAGGCCGATTAGAGGGTGAAATGGGGCTAGAGAAAGTATTAGATAAACAGTTGAAGGGTAGTAATGGAGCGGTTCGATATAAAAAGGATGTAAATGGTAATGTGTTTGGATCAAAGTATATTGAAAAACAAGCAGTAAATGGTGGGGATGTAACGCTTACCTTAGATAAAAATGTTCAATTAGCACTTGAAAGTGCGCTTGATAAAACAATGAGTGAATTCCATAGTACAAGAGCATGGGGAATTGTGTGTGAAGTTGAAACAGGGAAAATACTTGCATGGTCTGGCTATCCTACTTTTGATTTGAATGATAAAGATATTGAAGATTGGCGTAATGTACCGAGTGAATATGCATATGAACCAGGATCAACAATGAAAGTATTCACTTATGCTGCAGCGATGGATACCGGTGTTTATGATGGAGCTCATCAGTTTCAATCTGGTACTTTTAATTGGTACTACGATACGCAAAGAGGAATTGTTCGTACTCCTACAAAAACAAGTAATGATTATCAATCAATTAATGATGCTTTAGGTAAAAACTGGGGAAGTATATCTTATGACCAAGGATTAATTTATTCTGCTAATACCGGTATTTGTGATTTGATTGCGAATTATTTAAATCCAAAAGTCCTAGAACGTTATTTAGATAAATTTGGTTTCTTTAAGCCGGTTAATACTTATGGAATTAGTGAGGTAAACGGTAAGAAGAACTTCACTTATCCAGCAGATCAATTATCAGCAGGATTTGGTCAAGGTTCATCAGTGACAGCGTTACAAATGGTCCAAGCTTATACTTCGATTTTTAATGATGGGAAAATGATGAAGCCGTATTATATTGATAAGATTGTTGATGGCTCTGATCCTAGTAAAGTAATATATCAAGGTAAAAAAGAAGTAGTTGGTACACCAATTTCTGAAAAAGTGTCGAAACAGTTACAAGCATTAATGGATCAAGTAGTAAATTCAGAGGGCGGAAGCGGTAGAAGATATCACATGGATGATGTGCGTTTAATCGCAAAGACAGGTACTGGGCAAATCGCCAAAGGTGCAGGTTATCAATGGGATACTTATGTAAACTCAGTTATGGCAGCAGCTCCCCAAGGTGATCCAAAAATAATGATGTATTATGCTTTTGAAAGTGGCGAGATGATGACCTATACAGGAGACTATTTCAAAGATGTATTTAGAGAAGCATTAGCTGCTCAGGGAATAAGTGGAACTGCAAGCGATAAATTACCTACTGAATCACCAGTTAGTAATGACTGGAAGGAATTTATTATGCCAACCTTTGTCAATCATAGTTTGGATTATGTAAATAATAAACTAGCGATGATGAATATCACACCAGTTATCATTGGCGATGGAACAAGTGTTGTGAAGCAATTTCCAAGTGTAAATACTTCAATTATGAGTAAACAAAAAGTATTTTTAATGAGTGATGGTAATATTATAAAAATGCCAGATATGAAAGATTGGACAAGAAAAGATGTGGCAACGTTTTGGGATATGTGTGGGTTATCGATTAATATTTCGGGTTCAGGAAAAGTCAGTGAACAAAATGTACCTCCTGGAAGCGTTATTAATAAAGATAGTGATATTAAAGTAGTACTTAAATAGAAGTGACAATATTGTTGCTTCTTTTTTTTCATTAAATGTTTGTTTTCATCATAAGATAGATTGGGTGATTACAATGATACGAGGCAAGGTGAAAAAAAGAATGAATCAAATCTTTTTTTGTTGTTGTGTTATTTTTACTTTAATTTTAGGAAAACTTGCTTATGAACAGATAATAAATCATGAGAATATTTTAAAGAAAGCAAAGAATCTTTGGGAAAGAGATTTTAGTGTTTCTGCTTCAAGAGGAAAAATAATTGATAAGAATGGTATTGTTTTAGCCCATGATGTTCCATCTACCTCGCTTATGGTAGTTCCCTCACAAATAAAAGATCCAATCGATTGCGCAAAACAATTAGCAATTATTTTAAAGTGTGATGAAAAGGTTTTATATAAAATAATTACTAAAAAAGCATCAACCCAAAAACTTCAACCGATGGGTCGCTTACTTAGCGATGACAAAGTAAAAGCGATTGAAGCACTTAAACTTCCCGGTGTTTATCTTGTACAAGATTCAATGCGTCATTATCCAAGCCAAACTTATCTTGGGCAAGTGTTGGGATTTACAGGAATTGATAATCAAGGACTTGCGGGGTTAGAGCTTCAATATGAAGAGATATTAAAAGGAGAGAATGGGGCACTAGCAATTCCGTTTGATGCTAAAGGACATAAAGTGAACTTATATAATGAACGATATGTAGCGAGTGGCAAAGGAATGAATTTAATGCTTACTATCGATGCTTATATGCAAGATGTAATTGAACGCGAAATGGATGCCTTAATGAAGCGATATAAGCCAAAGCAAGCACTTGCACTTGCGATGAATCCTGAAACTGGGGAAATTTTAAGCGTGGTATCGAAGCCTGATTTTAATCCAAATCATTATCAAGATTATTCATCTGATATCTATAATCGTAACTTACCAATTTGGATGAGCTTTGAACCGGGCTCAACATTTAAATCAATTACCTTTGCAGCCGGCTTGGAAGAAAAGTGTTTCGATATGTTTAAAGATACTTATTTTGATAAGGGTTACGAAATGGTTGCGGGAAGAAGAATAAAAAGTTGGAAAGCTGGAGGACATGGCTTACAAACATTTCTTGAAGTGCTTGAAAATTCAAGTAATCCAGGCTTTGTGGAAATAGCGAGAAGACTAGGACGTGATTCTCTGAATGATTATGTAAAGAAATTTGGTTTTGGAAGTAAAACCGGTGTCGATATGCCAGGAGAAAGTACTGGAATTATGTTTAAGAAGAAAGACATGGGGGAAGTCGAGTGTGCAACCGTTGGCTTTGGTCAAGGATTATCGGTAACGCCAATTCAATTAGTAAGTGCGTTTTCTGCGATTGTTAATGGTGGAACATTATATAAGCCGTTTATCACGAAAGCAATTCTAGACCCAATCCAAAGTGAACCTGTTGTTGAATATTTACCAACCAAAGTTAGAAAAGTGATTTCAAAAGAAACTAGTGAAAAGATGAAATATGCTTTGGAGAGTGTGGTTGCTCATGGTGGTGGTAAAAATGCTTTTATGAATGGATATAAAATTGGCGGGAAAACCGGTACTGCACAAAAAGCCGTTGATGGAGTTTATTTGGCAAATGAATACATTTTATCTTTTTTATCGGCAGCCCCGATTGATCATCCAAAGATTGTTTTATATATTGCCGTTGATTCTCCACAAAATGATGTTCAGTATGGAGGAACCGTTGTAGCACCGGTTGTAAAGGCATGTTATGAAGATATATTACCTTATTTAAAAGTTAAAAAAGTAAAAGAACAAATTCAAAAAAAGAAAACATGGCTTGATCCGCTTGATGTTGTTTTAGATAATTATGTAGGTCTTGAAAAAGCAAAGGTAAAAAAAGAAGGCTTAGATTTTAATTTTATTGGGGAAGGAACTCATGTTGTGGCGCAACTTCCGGTTGCAGGAACAAAAATGGTAGAGGGTGGAAAGGTATGGATTTATCTTGATGAAGACAAATTTAAGTGAGTTAATGAAGGTATTAGATATCAAATGTGATGAAAAAGTAGAAATTAAAGGAATAAGTGAGGATAGTCGTGATATAAAAAAAGATTGGCTTTTTATATCACGCATTGAAAACGCAAGAGAATATCAAAAAGCGGTAATTCAAAAAGGTGGTTATGTTGTATGTGAAGAAGTTAGTCAACAAGCCAATTGTTATGGTTTCGCAAATTTTAAAAAACTAGATGAAATGATAAACCTATATTATGGTGATTTATGTCGTGATATGTTCATAATTGGAATTACCGGTACAAGTGGTAAAAGTAGTGTGGCAGATATTGTAAGTCAAATGCTTCGAAAGATAGATAAGAAAGTGATGAGAATTGGGAGTGATGGTGTAGATTATAATAATCATTTGTTATCTACAAGTAATACAACGCCTTCACTTTTTAAATTAGCTTATTATTTTAAAGAAGCTTTAAGACAAGAAATTGAATATATTGTAATGGAAGTTTCTTCTCATGCGATTGATCAAAATCGGATTAAATTGATTAATTTTGATATGATTGTTTATACAAATATTACAAGTGATCATCTTGATTATCATCTTACAACTTTAAATTATCAAAATACGAAATTTAAATTAAGAAATTATTTAAAAGATAATGGAGTTATTGTAATCAATAGTGATGATAAGATTCTTCACCATTTATATGAATTAAGTAATCATAAATGTATTACCTATGGTAAGGATGGCTCACATTTTAAATTAGATGATATCATATGTTCTTCTAATCATAGTTCTTTTATTTGTAATGGAATGAAGTTTGAAACACCATTAATTGGTGCTGTGAATGTATATAATATCGCAATTATGATTGTAATTGGTCGTGTTCTAGAGTTGACTTATGAGCAGTTACAAGCAGTAGCCAAGTTGATAAAACCAGTGCCAGGGCGTATGGAAGTAGTTTATAATGAAGAATTTCTGGTATGGCTTGATTATGCACATAGTGAAGATGCCTTAAAGCGTATCTTACAATTCGCAAATCGAGTAAAGAAAAACAGAATCATAACACTGATTGGATGTGGGGGAGAACGGGATCAAGGAAAGCGTTTTGGAATGGCACATATTGCTGGATTATATAGTGATTTAGTAATCTTTACAGCGGATAATTCAAGAGGAGAAACACTGGTGAATATTTTTAATGATATGGATATAAATTCAGTTGAAAATCATGATGTATTTGAAAATCGTTATTATGCGATAAAACATGCTATCGCAATTGCTAAGAAAGGTGATATAATAATTATCGCTGGTAGAGGAAATGAAAGCATTCAAAAAATCGGAACACAAAGTATTCATTTTTCTGACCGTGAAGTTATTAAACAAGTAGTAATTGGGAGGATACATCCATGTATATGAAATATGCACTAGCATTTGGTATCAGTTTGTTGCTTACGCTTGTCGTAATGCCAATGCTGATTCCATTTCTACATAAAATTAAGTTTGGGCAAAGTGTTCGTAGTGAAGGGCCTAAATCACACATTGCGAAGAATGGTACACCAACGATGGGCGGTACCGTATTTGTCTTAATTCCGGTTTTAGTTTTATTGGTTTTAGATTATAAAGCATTTGCCTCGAAACAAATGTTGTTAATTGTTTTGGCATATTTAGGTTATGCTTTGATTGGTTTTATTGATGATTACATTATTGTGGTAAAAAAGAATAACGAAGGATTGAAACCTAGTATCAAGTTTTTATTTCAATCGATCCTTGCGGTTGTCTTCTATTTGTTCTATCAAAGTATGGCAACAACAACCGTATTAATACCATTATTTAATATAACGATTGATATTGGTCATTTATACTTTGTATTAGTATTTATTATGTTTACAGCAGAGAGTAATGCCGTTAATTTTACAGATGGTTTAGATGGTTTATGTGCAGGTACATCTTTAATTGCGATTGCACCTTATATTATATTTGCGTTACTTCAAGAAAATCAAGATGTTGCGATGTTATTGCTAGCTGTAAGTGGGGCACTGTTAGGCTATTTAAGATTCAATGTACACCCAGCAAAGATATTTATGGGAGATACTGGTTCACTTGCCTTGGGTGCTTTACTAGCAAGTAGTGCGATGGTATTAAAACAAGAGTTATTATTGTTAGTAATCGGTGGTGTGTTTTTAGCGGAAATGTTATCGGTTGTCATTCAAGTTACTTATTTTAAGAAAACCAGAAAACGTATCTTTAAAATGGCTCCACTTCATCATCATTTTGAATTAAGTGGTTTTAAAGAAACGGATGTAGTTATGATGTTTTACTCAGCAGGAGTAATTCTGGCAATTGTTGGTACTTTATTAGGGGTGATTTAAGATGAAATATGAAAATAAACGAGTTTTAGTAATTGGCGGGGCAAGAAGTGGAATTGCGGTCGCAAAGTTATTACAGAGCTTTGGAGCAAGTGTTTGTATCAATGATGTTGCGATTTTAAAAGAAAAAGAAGAATTAATTCACTTAGGAATTGAAGTAATTGATGGTGGTCATCAAGAATGTCTTCATACAAATGAATGGGATTTTGTCGTAAAAAATCCAGGAATTCCTTATCATGTACCTTTCGTGAAATGGTTTGTTGATCATCAGATAAAGATTCTTACTGAAATTGAAGTTGCTTACTGTTGTGCACCTAAGTTTCATTATGGCGCAATTACTGGAACCAATGGCAAGACAACGATTACATCTATCTTATATTCTTTATTAGCTAAGAATCATAAGGCGCTTGCAGCCGGAAATATCGGTTGTCCATTAAGTGAACTTGCTTATCAATATGGTAGTGAGGAAAAAGATGTGGCGTTGGAATTAAGTAATTTTCAGTTATTAGGAATTGAAACCTTTCACCCTGAAATTGCGGTTATATGTAATCTTGCACCAGATCATTTGGATTACATGGGAAATGTTGAAGCTTATTATGAATCAAAAGTTAGAATTGCCCAAAATCAAGATAAAAATGATTGGTTCTTACGCAATGTTGATGATGAAACCGTTATGAACTACACAAAAGATATTAAGGCAACCATCGTTGATTATTCTTTGATAAGAAAAGATGTTGATTTGTGTATTATGGAAGGATGGGCAACATTACGAGGACTTAGATTATTTGAAGTCGCTACTTTAAAGATTGTTGGACCGCATAATGTATCAAATGCGATGATTGCTGCATGTATGGCTTATAAATTAGGTGTTTCAATTGAAGACATTCAAGAAGGTATCGCAAATTTTGAATCAATTGAACATCGATTAGAATTTTGTGGAAGTGCAAATGGCATTAATTACTATAATGATTCAAAGGCAACTAATACCGATGCCGTTGTAACTGCATTAAAGTCATTTGATAAAAATATTATTTTACTTGCAGGGGGACATGACAAAGGTATTTCATTTGAACCATTGAAAGAATTTGATAATCGCGTAAAATGTTGTGTTGCTTTTGGCGAAACAAAAGAAAAGTTCCAAGATATATTCGCAAGAACCCATTTATGTGAAACAATGAAAGAAGCATTTGATTATGCTAACTTAATTGGCGATAAGGGCGATGTTATATTATTATCCCCAGCATGTTCAAGTTATGATCAATTTGATAACTATGAACAGCGAGGTGAAATCTTTAAGGAATATGTAAAAGAATATCTAAAATAAAAGAATTGTCAATTAGACAATTCTTTTGTTTTAATGATTAAATAATTGAAAACCTAGTTTTTTATTCACTTTAAGCATTTTCTTATGAGCAATTCTACTTGCCTTTTCACTGCCTTCTTTTAAGACTGTTTCAATC
>JAVWEY010000030.1:0-18611 GCA_036641395.1 Erysipelotrichaceae bacterium | reverse complement strand
TATTGTTGATATTGGATTTCGTAATATGTTATTAGGTTATCGTAATGGTGATCGCGGACATATTCTGGAGAATGTCGTATACCTCGAACTTCTTCGCCGTGATTATCGTATTTCAATCGGAAAAATTGACAGCAACGAGATTGATTTTATTGCAGAAAAGCCAGAAGAAAAAATATATATTCAAGTATGTGAGAGTCTACAAGGATATGAGGTACAAAAACGAGAACTACGTCCTCTTAAAATGATTAATGATAACTATGAGAAAATTATTCTAACAATGGACCATAATTACATTAAAGCTTATGACGGAATCAAGGTAATTAATATAATTGAATTCTTACTTGATCCAGTCACACATAAAAACAGATGAGCTCTCATCTGTTTTTTTATGAATTCAAATACTGCATCAATTCATTGGTGTCATAACTTGCTTTTAAGCCACTTTCAAGAGCGATAGAGCCATCGATTATCCGATTTGCAAGTGAGCGATTAAGGGTATGCATACCCTCACTAGCTCCCATTTGCATTAACGTTCCTAATTGATGACATTTATTCTCACGAATTAAATTATGAACCGCATCGCTCCCAATTAATATTTCATTCACAGCAATTCTTCCACTATTATCTTCCTTCAGCATTAACTGCTGAGAGATAACCGCTTTTAATACACCAGATAATTGAGTACGAATTTGATCCTGTTTATGGGGTGGAAATACATCAATAATTCGATCAATTGTTTTAGCGGCACCCATTGTATGTAATGTTGATAACACTAAGTGACCAGTTTCAGCTGCGGTTACTGCTGCACTAATTGTTTCTGCATCACGCATTTCTCCAACTAAAATAACATCGGGATCTTCACGCATCGCAGAGCGTAATGCTCCTGAAAAACTTTCAACATCTCGTTCAATTTCACGTTGATGAATCATTGCTTTTCCTTGTGGATACACATATTCAATCGGATCTTCAATGGTTAAGATATGAACTGGTTGATTTTGTTGGATTTCATTTACCATTGATGCAAGGGTTGTTGATTTACCACTTCCCGTAGGTCCACTTACAATAATTAAACCTCTTTGTTCACTGCATAATTTTTTTAGAATCGGTGGCATTTGTAATTGTTCCAAAGTCGGGATATCATGATTAATAACCCGCACAGCCGCACATAAATGCTCACGTTCCCAATATACATTTACTCGATATCGGTCCTCATGATAAGCAAAAGTAAAATCAATATCTTTACCATCAGCTATTCGATCTTTATAACGATCTCCTAACATGCTTAAAATTGCATTACGTACTTCTTCGCCATGTAAATCATAACCAGAAGCAACTAACTTTCCCTTAATGCGAATCATCGGATCATGGGATTCACATAAATGTAAATCACTTCCATTTTGATCTCGTAATTGACTTAATATTTTAAGTAATTTATCCATAGGTACCTCTCCTAATCAATTGTTGCGGTAATGCGATTTAATTCTTCCATTGTTGTTACTCCTTGTTTTACTAGATCAATTGCTTCATCTCGTAATGAAATAAAATAATCTTTCGATTTAATATAATCTAACATAATATCCGTTGATACTTGATTGGTAATCATTTCACGCATTTTTTTATCAATTCGAATCACTTCATGAATTGCAATTCTACCTTTATAACCGGTACCATTACAAATATGACAACCTTTCCCATGATACATGTGGTCTACATCTTTTCCTAACACACTTTGATCGATTGCATTTGTTTTAATTTCTTCCTTACAATTAGGACAAATCGTTCTTAATAAACGCTGCGCTACAACACCAACTAAAGAGTTCGCTAATAAATATGGTTCTACTCCCATATCTTGAAGTCTTACAACCGACGATATGGCATCATTGGTATGTAAGGTAGATAATACTAAGTGTCCGGTTATTGCCGCACGAACCGATATCTCAGCCGTTAATACATCACGGGTTTCACCTACCATAATAATATCTGGATCTTGTCGAAGAAGTGCCCTTAAACCAGTTTCAAAACTTAAGCCAGATAGATTATTAACTTGCATTTGATTTACTCGTTCAATTTGTCGCTCAACGGGATCTTCAATCGTAGAAATATTAACTTGTTTCTTGGCCAGTTCTTCTAACAACATATAAAGCGTTGTCGTTTTACCACTTCCGGTTGGACCACTTAGGTAAATAATTCCATGAGGTGAATTCAACATTTCTTTTAATTGATTGTAATGAGTTTCTGCCATTCCATAATGTTCCTTATGAACAATTTTAGTATTAGCATTTAAGAAACGTAATACTGATTTCTCTCCATAAACAGTTGGTATTAAAGAAACCCGCACATTCATTTCATACCCTTCAACCTTTACCACAAAATGACCATCTTGTGGTAATCGTTTCTCTGCAATATCTAAATTTGATAATATTTTAATTCGGGCAATGAGCGGATTATGAAGATTATGATCTAATTCTAAATAATCTAGAATCATACCATCAATCCGCATTCGAATCATTGTCTTATTTTTATAAGGTTCAATATGAATATCTGATGCATTCGCATTATAACCCTTTAACAATAATGAATTTAATACCTTAATAATTGGTGTATTATCATTATCATCTAAGTTATATTCATCAACTTGTAACTTATCAACTACGACACTTTTATTCGCAACACTTGCCGCTTCTTTCGCTTTAATCTCAGAGTAATGAAATTCTATGGAAGATGCAATCGCATCTTTACTAGCGAGAACTACATCAATTGACATGCCAGCAATTAATCGAATATCCTCGATCGCATAAAAGTTAAGAGGATCATTACTTACCACCATTAAACGACCATCTTTTACCTCTATCCCAAGCATATTATATTTACGAGCTAATTCTTGAGGAATAATACGAACTGCATTAACATCAATTGGAAAACTACTTAAATCAACAATCTTTGTATGAAGTCGTTGTGCTAAAGCCTCTAACATTTGTTTTTCACTAATCATTCCTAAATCAATTAATATTTGTCCTAAGCGTTTATCTTTATGATTCTTCTGCTCCATGAGGCCTTGATCTAGTTGTTCTTGGGTTATATAGCCCTCTAACTTTAATACTTCTCCGATTGGCATGTTTTTCATTTCAACCACTCCCATCTTTCTATATCATACTCATAATCTAATAATCACATAACTCATTAATATCGCGACTTGGTTGTACATAAAGTCTTTTCCAATAACTACTATTCGGTGGCTTTTTGAAATAATTATCACGAATACATTCATAATATATATTTTTATTAATAACAACATCATCATCTTCTAGATAAGAACTACCTAGATTATAATTTTTATCAATACGTTTCCAACCCTGGTGATTAGGTTCATACTCATTTGCTTCATCTTCGTTCGTTACTCGATATAATATATCATTGAACAATACGAAATCACCTTCTTCATATTCATTTTCCTTATTATACTGACCTTTATCATTTCTGCTATTCTTACAATATTTTTCATCTTCAACAGTACCGGAATATTCAATTACTTGAACTCGACAAACACTAGCAATGTAATCATCATCAATTACTGGATTATCAATCAACTGCCAATCATCATTTGTTGCTGGTGGATTGTTACCAGTTGGTTTATACAAATTTATTAAACACTCATAATACAGATTTTCAAAGATTACGACATCACCAACAAGATAACTACTACTCTTATCCCATGTTTTTTGAATCTTCTTCCAACCAAAACCTGTTTGTGGCTTTTGATTTACATCGTTAATATCCATAACCGCTCGATACAATTCACCTCGATAGGTAACGAAGTCCCCTTTATAATAAGTATCATTATAATTATAAATGCCCTTATCATTACTACTATCCTTACAGTACTTTTCATCTAATATCGTTCCTGTATATTGAATTACTTCTACCTTTTCTTTTTTATAATACAAGAAACAATTCTCTAATTCCTGATTATCCTTTGCGACAATACCATTACTTTTATTTTCATTTACTAACAATTCAATATTTTTAAAATTCAAAACACCTTTTCGAGAATAACTTAATTCTTCATCTCGAATCATTTCCACAATAAGTTGTACTTTTGTCGCATCAATCCGCTTACTTTTTATTTTTACTTGATTATTTTGGTATACATCATTAGTAAAAACCTGCTTTTTATCTCGATATAACTTTCCATCGATGATTTTAAATTCATGCATATTGGGTTCCAACCCTTTTTCAACATCTGATATTTCCAAATAATCTGCATCGCTTATTTCTTCAGATATAAAACGATAAACTTGATCACTCAACATTTTATCTAAATCTTCACTGGTTGTTCTTTGAAAGAAATTAGTTGATGAAAACAAGAAAGTAGAAGCCGCCATAAAAACAATTGCCGCAATTAATAATGAGACAACAATTTCAATTAAAGTCATACCTTTCTCATTTCTAATTCTTTCCATATTTACCTCTTTCTAATTCTTTATATCTTCAAGTTTAACCCAACCATCACTACCACTATGCATTTGTTGGGTTAATTGAGACCAAGTTAGTTGTTGACCTCCAGTATTTGTAAAGTTATTAAAAACGGTTAGAGACATTCCCTTTTGTTTATAATACCAAGCATGATCATCTTGGTTAAACACTAAAGGTGTACTCCATCCTTCTGGGTTATTACTTTTACTAGCGAAAACAACCGTTGTGGAATTTATTCCACCACTTATAATATTACTTCCAGTAAATGGTCGAATAAAAAATGGCCCTGTTTCATCGGGATTAATTTTCTTTATTTGATCAACAAATCCCTCATTTAATTGAGGAAAATTTGAATTATAAACATATTTAAATAAGTAATTTGAAAATACCCAATTTCCATCAAAAGGGATACCATATTGAAATTGTTCAGCTGTAGTCATTTTGTTTCTAGTTTCTGGCATCTCTTTCATATCTTTATACATCTTCAACTCAACATGATAATCATATGGTACTAACTCATTAACATCCACACATACCATTTGTACATCTTTACTTGTAATCGATGAATAAACATCTTTTTCCACATTAGTAGTAAGTGGTGTATTAACACCTTTTATTTTTAATGTCACATCAAAGTTTAATCTTTTCTTCGTTACCTTTGGATTTTTATCCCCGGCTATGACTGAATTAATTTCATCCGTAGCCTTTTGCACTTGATTGGCATCTGCCACTAACTTAACAACCGTGTAAAAACCACTGGCGAAAATTAACCCAGCAAATACCAAAATACAAGTTGCTACCATCACTTCAATTAAAGTGGACCCATCATTATGCTTCTTCATGATTGTCCCCTCGCTTTATTCTCATAATGCTTAACAACCCATTCATTAGAACTATCTTTTTCCATTGTTAAAAATAAATCATAACTATAATCCTGATACATGGCATTAATATAAACATATAGAAATGTTTTAACTCTTTCAATTACAACACTACCACTTCCCATACCTTGTGGAAGATTTACTTGTTCAATTTCTACCTTTTCACTACCTTTTGGAATTAAAACACTACTATTTTCATTTATTTCTTTCACAAGAATATCACTTATTGCATAAGCACTATGATAAACTTGTTGTTCTTTGCTGTTCTCAATTGTCCGTGATTGGTAATTGATTGCTAAAGAAAGAGACCCACCAACAACAATCAGTAGGATTAAAATAACACCCATGACCCAGACTAAGGTTGACCCCTTCTCATTACGCATACAAAACACCTCTCACTTATTGAACCATGTAACAATCAAAATCAATTTTTATCAGATTATCAACACTTGTTTGTGAAAATGAAGTAATCTTTATTCCTGGTAATTCTTTTACTTCTTCAACAAGTGGGGCTAATTGACTATAAGTTCCTTTAAGTTCCATTGATACATTTCCTACATAAACTTTCGGATATTTTTTTTCTTTATCTTTTTCTTCATCATAATAAAATGGCTTAATTTCTTGTTTCTTTATCTCTTTCATTTCTAACGAAAGAGGAATAAAGCGATACTTTGATACTAAGGAAGTTAATTTCACATCCATTTCTTCTAATGTTAACATCTCATTAAAATTAGTTTTTAGTATTTCGTATTCTTTCGTTGCCTTATTTACTTCTTCATCATTTAATTCAATATCACTTAGTTTTAATGAATCAACTTGCATGCTAATTTCATCTAACTGAAGTTGTAACTTATGAGATTTTTGAATAGCTGGATTTGCTAATAAAAACCAACCTCCCATTACAATAATTAAAACAATTAAAACATAAATTAACAACATCTCGCGTTTTGTTAGTTTTTTCATAACTGCACCACCTTTAAGAAACAAGTAATTTCCATATCATATACTTCTTCCTTCTCAACTGGCGTATCGCTTTCTTTATCTAAGTTTTTATTTGGTTCTTCTGTTGCTTTTTCAACTAAGTTATAACCACGATATACAACATCTAAGAAAAATCCAGTTTGTTTTAAACGAACCACATACTTCGCAGCATCACCAACATTTTTTGCTTGAGCACGAATAATAATTGTTCCATCCCCTCTACCATAACTAACATTTAGTAAATCAATGGAATAACCAGTTAATCCATTGATTTGAGTAATTGCTAATGAGAAAATATCTGGATAACTTAAAATATTATTTTGGACTTGTTTTAAATCAAGGATTTGTTTTTGAAGTACTTGATAGTTCTTGATTCTTAATAAATCGGCTTTGTTACTTTGTTTCTTTTTTAGTTGTGCTAATTCGATTTTTTTATCATCTAAATCATTTGATAAAGCATTTGCTTTTGTAAATTGATAAGCAAAAACAGATGTAAAAATAAGAACTAAAACTAAGGGAAGAATTGCATAAGGAATAAGTGGTTTCCATTTTGATTCTTCTATTTCTTGTTTAATTGCTGCTTTTAAATCAATATCCTTTTTAATTTTGTTTTTTCGTATCATCAAAGATCCACAACAAGTAATATAATCTTGTAAGTGCATTTTATGATCAATCGATGTTGAAGTTATATTACTTGCCTCAGGGAAAGTGCTAACTGCTACATGTAAGCTTTCTTCTAAAGCTGCAAATATTTCTTTTTCATCTTCTTTAAAGCCGGTGAAATATACACTTTCTAATTGAGTATCTTGATATTGCGTATGTAGAAACTGTAATAACTGCGATATATTATTTGTTATTTCAGTAATATAACTATCTTGTTGAGGAGTAGAGAACAACCTCGTTTGCTTAGAGAAAGTGAATACATTTTTATAGAATAAAACCGAAGTTAAGTTCATTCCTTCAAGAATTGAAATAACATAGGTTTTATTTTCTAATTCTTTCATTGAAGTAGTTAACTTTGAAATGGCATTCATCGATACATCAATCGCATCAACGCTAATCCCAACCTGTTCAAAGACATCAAGATAACTTTGAATTAGTTTTAATTCAACCCCACAACATAAGATACGACTTCCTTCTTCATTTTCAATATGATCACTCATCCATGCATAATCATATTGTAGGTCTTGAGAAGAACTTTCCATAAAGGATAATTCTTCACGGGTAAATCGTAATAATTCACGATTTGTCATATGTGGCACTTTTTGATTTTTTAATAAAATATTACTACTATTGATTACTACTTTCACATGTGTAATTGATAGTTTCTTTAATTCTTCTAATACATGAATAAGTGCTGTTTCATCAATAATAACGCCATTTAACATCGTACCATTTTTAAGGTCCAATCGATCACTATAGTCGACGGTTAAATTACCACGCTTAAAAGTTCCGCTTATGACATGTAATTTCTCATTTGATATGTATAATACCGTTTCTTTTGCCATGATGATTCTCCCTTCTACATGGATCCCACGTTTTTATATAACGAATAAATTGGTAACATAACCGCAATCATTACAAAACCAATGATAACTGCCATGATAACGATTAAGACTGGTTCTAATATAGTTACTAGTCTAGTTGAAGCCTCTTGTGCTTCATAATCAAAGTCATCTGCAAGCGATTCTAACATCGTCTCTAACTTACCACTCTCTTCACCTACATAAACCATCGAAGATAGTTTTATATCAAATCCTTTTATATCGGCTAAGGAAGATGATAATGGTTCTCCTCGCTTTACTTTATTAATTAATTCGGGAAACTGTGATTCAATATAACTATTATTCAGCGTATCCCGTACTACTTGAAGCGATTGAACAATTGGTATTCCACTAGTATAAAGTGAACATAAGGTACGAGCAAAGCGCGCTGTATAAAGAGTCGTGAATAACTTTCCAACTTTCCAAATTGTTACTTTCTTTTTATCAATTTTTATTTTAATCCGTGGCTTCTTCACTAAATAAATTATGAATGAAACAAGCAAAACAAAGAATAAAAGAACAAAATACCAATAAGATGTAATCGCATTACTAATGAAGATTAAAATACGAGTAACGAGTGGTAGTTCTACCTGTTCAAATAAATCAAAGAATGAAGGTAAAACACCAACAAAGATAATAAGCAAAACAATAATAGTAACCACAATTAATACTAATGGATACATAGCTGCTGTTTTCATTTTATTGTTCAGTTTATAATCTTTCTCATATTGATTGGATAATTTCATTGCGGTTTTTTCTAATTGACCGCTACTTTCTCCTGCTTTAAACATATTCACCATTAATTTTGGAAAAGCTTTTCCCTGTGATAATAAGGCATCTGATAATGCTTCTCCTTGGCTTAATTTACGATAAACGCCTTCATATATTTCTTTTTGTTTTACTTTTTGAGTACGATCAATTATTATTTTCAATGCTTTTATTAAAGAAACTCCCGATCCTAACATGGTTCCAATTTGACGTGAGAACTCCGATAAATCATTTAATTTAAACCGATAACCATTTTCATTATCTTGAATGATCTCTTCAAACTGAGTTAAATACAAGCCATCTTCACGCAACAAAGCAACGAGTTGCTGTTCATCTCTTGCCTCTCGTTTTCCTTTATGTTTCTTTGCGTTAATATCTTTTGCGTTATACTGATATAATGGCATGTAATCCTCCGCTCTAAAATAAACTAAAATACCAACTAATAATACCTTCCCCATATAGATAAGTTATCATAATCGCAATAACTAAAAATGGTCCAAAAGCAAAATGTGCTTCTTTTTTTTCTTTCTTTCTAATCAATAAGTAAACAGCATAGATGCCACCCATAAACACAGCAATAAACATAGCTAAGATAATGTTTTTCCATCCTAATAAAAAACCACAAATAGCCATCAGTTTAATATCGCCACCACCAAAACTATTCTTTACAATTACATTCATCCCTAACATAAAGCCACTGACACACAGCATTCCAATGATCCGTGCTGTCATTGTTAAATCAATATTTAAGTAAACAATCCAGCAAACAAAAGGAATGAGCCACAATTGTAATACATTTGGTATTATCATTGTATCATAATCAATCCATGCCATTGCAAGTAAAATCATAAAAATTAAAAAACTTGGAATCACAATCCATTCAAATGGAAAATGGTGAAACAGTACAACTGCAATAATTCCACCACATAACTCTACAAATGGATAACGAAAAGATATCGATTTATGACAATAGCGACATTTAGCCCCTAAAAACATATAACTAAAGACGGGAACTAAATCAATTGCTTTTAAGGTGTGATTACAACTTGGACAATAAGAGCGTCCTTTCGCAACCGATATATTAAGCGGTACTCGATAAATTACCACATTCATAAAACTAGCGATAACAATACCAACCACGAAAATATATAAATAGATAACAAGTAAGTACCAAGGCATCTAGTAATCCCCTTTCTCTATATATGGTTAAATCCCCAGCCCTTTATTTGTGGGTCGGGGATTTATTTATACTACTTTAAATAAAAGTTACAAAAATTATGTATCAACTAAGGCCGTTTATTGTCCTTTTTCACAACAACTTCCTTATCTTCTTGAAACGTCACTTCGTATTCCTTTGCTACCCTAACCGCTATTTTTGTTATTACTTCTTTTTCAAAACCCACGATTGTAAAACTATCAACCTTTGAATTTGCTCCAAGATAATCTTCAACATCTTTCTTAACAATTCTTTTAACGTTGTAGCCTGGCTCCTTTGCTACTCTTTTAATTGCTACTGTTTGTGCAGCAACATAAGCAGTACGTGCTTGTGCAATATATTCACTTTCACGAGCTTCATTTACATAACCAATCATCGTTGGTATCGCAATCGCCGCTAATATTGCTATAATTAATAATACAACAATAATCTCGACTAACGTAAACCCTTTTACATCATTCTTGAACTGCTTAAGTTTTTTCATTATATTCTCCCCGTCATTTTAATACCTTATCACAAAGCAATTCTATAATCCCCCATTACTTAATTGCCGTTTTGTTAATTTTCTTTTTGATACCAAACTTATTCATGAAACATACTGCCATTCATATCGATAGCATTTCCCTAACAAAAGAGAAATGCTATTTGATTGAATTAAAGATTAAGGTTATTTCTTTGTAACTAAAGGTTCTTTACCATCTTCAAATACGACAGTATAATCGACTGTTGTTCCTTTTACCGTCTTTGAAACACCAACTGTTGCTTTTGTAATAGCTTCATTTGTTGCAGTATTAACTGTTATTTCAACTACTTTTGTATTTGTTCCTAAGTACTTCTGGATTGCAGCTTTATTAATAATGTCTTTTCCCGCTGGATCAAATGCAGGATCTTTTGCTTCTTCTTTGATTGCGACTGTTTGTGCAGCAACATAAGCTGTACGTGCTTGCGCAACATATTCGCTCTCTCTAGCTTCATCTACATAACCAATCATTGTTGGAATCGCAATGGCAGCCAATATGGCAATAATTAATAATACAACAATGATTTCTACTAATGTGAATCCTTTTACATCTTTTTTGAATTTTTGTAATTTTTTCATGATAAAATCCTCCTTTTTAAATTTTTAGAATGCCTCAAATGTCACAAAGAATCTATGATCTTGCATCCCTTAAGTCTTTCCCTTATCAAATTTCATTTTTTGTTAGTAGCATTTCCCTAATTGAAAATTAAAGTTATTTCTAAGGTTTAACTACAGGTTCTTGACCATCTGCAAAGGTAACTGTGTATTTCCCAACCGTTACAGTAATCCCAGTCACGGCTTCTTTAGTTCCTTTAACATCACTAATTCCAGTTACTTTTGTATTCGTTCCTAAATATTTTTTAATTCCAAATGGTGTTTTATTATCTGTTCCTAATACAATCTTTGAAACCAAGAAATCAGGATCTTTTGCTTCTTCTTTGATTGCTACTGTTTGTGCAGCAACATAAGCTGTACGTGCTTGCGCAACATATTCGCTCTTTTTAGCTTCATCTACATAACCAATCATTGTTGGAATCGCAATGGCAGCCAATATGGCAATAATTAATAATACAACAATGATTTCTACTAACGTGAATCCTTTTACATCTTTTTTGAATTTTTGTAATTTTTTCATGACAAAACTCTCCTTTTTTTATACTTTTAGAATACCTCAATAAACCTTAATAATCAATCAAATTACGTGAAATTATGGGTTTTTTACTTATATTTTGTAATAAACACATCAAAATATAACAATTATAATAATAACGATTACATTTGTCATTATTTCAATTATTATTTAAACTTACTTTAATATCATTTTTACTGCTTAATAAATACGTTATAACCCTTATTCAATTGCATTTAAAACAATATGAGATACTCCTTCTAAATGATCTAATTTCGCCATCATTTCATCCATTGAATGCTCCATATCACTCATATCGAGTGATATAACAACATTTGCTTGTTCATGGATTGGTATACTTTGATTGATCGTTAGAATATTCGCATTCAAGTTGGATAAGGTATTTAACACAACTGATAATAATCCTTTACGATGTTCTAAGGTAAGTGAAATAACGGCTTTTCTTCCCATGTAATTTTGAGAAGGTGCAAATACATAATCTTTGTATTTATAAAAAGTTCCCCTTGAAATACCAACTTGTTTAACTGCTTGTGATATTTGTTTTACTTCACCTTTTTGTAGTAACATTCTTGCTTCAACAACCTTATCATAAACATCAGGTAAGATTTTCTTGTCTACAATTAAATACTTTTCCATGTTTCATCCTCCATGATCATTGTACCCTTTTGATCTACAACACATAATCGAATCATCCATTTATGTTTACATTCGATTATTTGTGGTTTGATTTGATTAATAAAATCTTTCTGCTTCACAATACTCATTAAAGTAGGGCCTGCACCTGAGAGGTAAAAGGCAATTGCTTTGTGATTCATTACAATCTCTTTTATGACATCATATTCTTTTATTAATGCTTTACGATAAGGTTGATGAAGTTTATCTTGTAAACTTGCTTTAATAAGTTCTTCATTACCTTCTTCAAGACCATGAATTAATGGTGCAATTCTAGATATGTTATAAATGGCATCTTGGTAATTAATCTTTGTTGGTAATACTTCTCTTGCATCCTTAGTAGATAATTTAAAATCAGGGATAAGTGCCACAAACAGTAAACTTTGATCGATGTTTGTTTGACTATGATATATCTTATCTCCTTCTTTAAAAGATGCACATAGTGAACCATATAATGCTGGTGTAACATTATCTGGATGTCCCTCTATTTGCGTACACAGTGCTAATATCTCATCTTTTGATAAGATATCATTACAGTAGTGATTCCCAGCTACAACACCGGCTACAATGCATGCTGCACTGCTTCCCAGTCCCCTTGACATCGGAATATCACTTTCAATCGTTATTTTAATTCCTTTTATTTCTCGATGAGCTATTTCACATACTTTAATAAATGATTGATAGATTAAGTTATCCTTAGTTGCATAAGCAATATCACAACCGATTATTTCGAGTGTATCTTGTAACTCAAAACTTACGACACAATATAAATTAAGGGCAATTCCAAGTGAATCAAAACCAGGTCCGATATTTGCACTTGTTGCCGGTACTTTTACTTTAATCATGGTGAACCTCTTTTAATTTATGAAGGACATAATCCTTCATATCTTCTTTCTTAATACAATCTTGATGAAGAACATCTTTCTTATCTAAATCTTTTAAATTCATTGGAATCTTTGTATTCGTAAGTTTAGATAAATAAAGCATTTGATCTTCAATTATTATATCCTCTGAAAATAAAGATGCATTTACACTATCGGCAAACTTATAAGGACTAGCTGTTGATAAGGTAATTATTTTATGTTGTGAATCTTCTTGACGATAAGATTGTGTTCCGTGATATGCAACTGAAGTATGAGGATCCATAACATAATGTGTTGCTTCATAAAAATCATGGATATCTTTCTGTGTTTGTTCATCATCACTTGTCGAAACAAAAATTAATTGATCTAATTTATCTTTCATTGCTTTAGATATTGTGAAACAACCTGTTTCTTTTAAATCTTTCATATAACCTGCAATTTCCTTATCCTTTTGATCACTTACATCATATAATAATCGCTCTAAATTAGAAGAGATTAAAATATCCATGGAAGGTGATAAACTTGGATGAAAATCACGATTACTATCATAAGTACCAGTTTTAAAGAAATCGTATAATACATTATTACGATTTACACTACATATTAATCGATGAATCGGTAATCCCATTTTTTTCGCGTAATAACCCGCTAAAATATCACCAAAATTACCAGTTGGAACACTAAAACATACTTCTTCCCCGATTGCTATTTCCTTTGTTTTTAATAATTGACGATAAGCATCAAAGTAATACACAACCTGTGGCGTTAAACGCCCGATATTTATCGAATTTGCAGATGATAAACTTAAATTATGTTTCTTTACTATTTGATTAAAACTTGGATCTGTAAAGATTGCTTTAACTTGATTCTGTGCATCATCAAAATTACCTTCAATTGCACATACAGATACATTATGACCTGCTTGGGTAATCATTTGTAATCGCTGAATTGATGATATTCCAACACTTGGATAAAACACGATAATCTCTGTACGTTCACAATCCTTAAACCCGGCTAATGCGGCTTTACCTGTATCTCCACTAGTTGCGGTTAAGATTAATACATCCTCTTGTTGTTTTTGTTTCAACATTGCTCCCTTTAATAAGTGGGGTAGCATTTGTAAAGCAACATCTTTAAAGGCTGCTGTTGGTCCATGAAATAATTCTAATATGAATTCATTTCCTGCTTTCACAACTGGTGTGATAGCTTTATCATCCCATTCATCACCATAAGCTTTATCTACATATTCGCTTATTTCATCTTTTTGGTAATCATCTAATAATAAAGATAATACTTGTTTTGAAATATCTTTAAAGTTCATAGAATCAAGTTGATTGATATCAATCATTGAAAATTCATCCCTTACAAATAAGCCTCCATCTTTCGCAATTCCCTTTAAAATAGCTTCACTTGCATATGCCTCTATTTGTTTATTTCTTGTACTGTGATATTTGATCATAAATTTATTAAACTCCTTTTCTAACCTATCTTGCATTAATTATTTACATATGATACAATGTCCGCATTATAAATACAAGTGTTTTTATAATAAAGACATATATTTTTAAGAAAGGTGCGGTTTAAATGAGAATTGGGATACTAGGTTATGGCACTGTTGGTAGTGGTGTTTATGACATTATAAATAAGAATCAAGGGAATCGAATGAACGATATCGAAGTAATTAAAATACTACGTCATCATCAAAATCAATGTACAAGCGAAGTTATGTGTTGTGACTTTTCTGAGTTATTAAATAGTAACCTTGACTTAATCGTAGAATGTATGGGGGGTATTGAACCTGCTCACACTTATATTGTTGAAGCATTATCGCATGGACACCATGTTGTTAGTGCTAATAAAGCAGTAATCGCAAAGTATTTAAAGGAATTTCATGATTTAGCAAACAAGCATTGCGTAAGTTTTAATTATGAAGCAAGTTGTGGTGGAGGTATTCCCTGGATTGCCTCGCTTCAAAAAGCAATGCGCATTGATAACATCACTTCTCTTCATGGTATTTTTAATGGAACCAGTAATTTTATCTTAGATCATATGGAAAGAAACTCTGCAAGTTATGAAGATGTCTTAAAACAAGCACAAGCACTCGGTTATGCAGAACATGATCCAAGTGACGATGTGAATGGTGCTGATTGTATGCGTAAAATATATATTACATCGGCACTTGCCTATGAATCGATTCTTCCTTCTTATATTCCTTGTTTTGGTATTGAAAACTTACGTTTAAGTGATATTTTATTATTTAAAAAATGGGGATTAAATCTACGTTTAATCGGTGAAAGTAAATGTGTTTCACTTAATTATGCAGCTGTTGTAGAACCGATGTTATATGATACACATAGTGTTGAGAGTGCAACTCATGATAATAATAATCTTGGTTGTTTATCAGGAGAAACAATTGGTGAATTAAAGTTTTATGGACAAGGTGCTGGTAAGTTTCCTACAGCCAATGCAATCATTCAAGATATTATTGATATTAAAGAACAGATTAAACCAACTTCTTATACCTTTCCTAATATAGTTAAACGAAGTGATACCCTTCTACATGGAACTTATGTTTTAAGATGTAAAGTAAATGATCAAACAAAGTTTTTAATTAATGAGATAAAACAAGAAATTATTAAGTATGATCAAGCAACTTATATTATTACAAAAGATATTCCATGTAGTATGATGCACGCTTATTGTGCTAAATTTATGAAATATGATAATGAGTTATTCTTTGCTCGTTTTGTGAATGAAAGGAAAGGTGTTTAAGATGATTAAAATTGCAAAGTTTGGTGGTTCTTCTTTAGCAGATGCGAATCAGTATCGTAAAGTAAGAGATATTATTAAGAGTGATGAAGGTAGAAGATTTATTGTGGTAAGTGCTGCCGGAAAGCGTTTTAAAGAAGATCATAAAATAACGGATTTATTATTTTTATGTAATGCGCATATTCGTTATGGAGTACCTTGTGATTCAATTCTTGATATTTTAGAGGAAAGATTATTAGAGATAGCCAAGGACTTAGATTTAAAGATTAATTTATATGATGAAATTATTGAATTTAGAAATCAAATCACTAAGTTATCTTTAGATGAATTAGTATCACGGGGAGAATATTTTAGTGCAAAGTTATTAGCTGATTATTTAGATTATACTTTTGTCGATGCCAAAGATGTTATTTTCTTTCGTTATGATGGCAGTTTTGATGAAAAAAAGAGTCGTTTATCTTTATCAAAAATATTAGAACATGAAACCCATATTGTCGTACCTGGTTTTTATGGTTCGCTTCCTGATGGTAAGATTAAAACCATGGCAAGAGGTGGTTCTGATATTACTGGTAGTTATATGGCTAGTATGTTAGATGCTGATATATATGAAAACTGGACCGATGTAGAAGGAATCTTAATGGCAGATCCAAGAATTGTCCATAAACCAAGAAGAATTGAAAAGTTAACTTATACAGAACTTCGTGAATTATCTTATATGGGTGCTAATGTTCTTCATGAAGATGCGATTGCCCCAATTAAAGATAAGAATATTCCAATTAATATAAAGAATACTAATAACCCTGATAATCCAGGAACAATTATTGTCGAGTCAATTAATGAATTAGATCATAAAGATGGAGTTGTCACAGGTATTGCGGGACGAAAAGATTTCTGTGTCGTAAGTATTTATAAAAATCATATGTCGACGGAGATTGGAATTATTGCGAAGGCTTTAAGAATCTTTGAGAAGTATCGGGTTAGTATTGAACATATTCCCAGTGGCATTGATTCTTTTTCAATTGTCGTTGACCGCAATGAAGTAAAAGATTCGATTTATGATATTGTAAGTGAAATAAAAGCAGCCTGTGAGCCTGATCATATTAAAGTGATTGAAGACATTGCCTTAATTGCTACCGTAGGTCGTAATATGAGTAATCGTCCTGGTATCTCAGGTAAACTGTTTGCAACTTTAGGAGATCACGGAATTAATATTAGAATGATTGCCCAAGGAAGTGATGAAATTAATATTATCGTTGGTGTTGAGAATAAAGATTTCGCAAGAACGGTTAAGACTATTTATGATAACTTTATCGCAGATGACAACATTGAACTTGTCAATGCATAAAGATTAAGAGAAAGGATTTTATATGAAAACTTATAACGTAGCAATTCTAGGAGCCACAGGTGCCGTTGGCAGCGAGATGTTAAAGGTGTTACAAGAGCGTAAATTCCCAATTAAGGAATTAGTCTTATTAGCTAGTTCACGCAGTGCTGGTAAGGTAGTACATGCCTTTAAGCGTGATATAGTCATCCAAGAAGTAAATGAAAATAGTTTTAAAGGAATTGATATCGTATTATCTGCCGTTGAAAATGAAACGGCAAAGAAATGGATTCCAGTTGCGATTAAAAGTGGTTCAATTGTCGTTGACAATTCAAGTGCTTATCGTATGGATGATGAAGTTCCTTTAATTATTCCTGAAGTAAATCCCGAAGATATTAAGAAACATACTGGCATTATTGCCAACCCAAACTGTGCAACTATTATTGCTTTAGTAGCGGTTGCCCCATTACAGAAAATTGCTCCTATTAAAGCAATGATTGTATCGACCTATCAAGCTGTTTCAGGAGCAGGAGTACAAGGTATTCATGAATTAGAAGAACAAGTAACTGCCATTGCTGATGGTAAAGAAGTTGTCATTAAGAATTTTCAACATCAAATTGCTTATAACTTAATTCCTCAAATTGGTGATTTTAATGAATTTGGTTATAGTAGTGAAGAAATGAAAATGCAAAACGAAGGAAGAAAAATTCTTCATAATGATAAACTAAAAGTAAATTGTACTTGTGTTCGTGTTCCAGTTATTCGTTCTCACTCTGAATCGATTACGATTGAATTTGAAAATGAAATCGATGTGAAAAGTGCCCGAACTATATTATCAAAAGCTCCTGGTATCCAAGTTGTTGATGATGGAGTTCATCATCAATATCCAATGCCTCTAGATACAAGTGATCAAGATGATGTCTTTGTTGGTAGAATACGCCAAGATATCTCAAGAGATACCCCATCTTTAAGTTTATGGTGTTGTGGAGATCAAATCCGTAAAGGGGCAGCAACCAATGCCATCCAAATTGCCGAATTATTATTATAGAGAAAACTGATTGAATCAGTTTTTTTTATGTCATAAGTGTCCCAAAATTTTACATAAAAAAAACGATAAGATTCTTTCTTATCGTCCGTTAAACTTATTTATTTTCTTCTGTAACTGTTTCTTCTACAACTTCTACTTCTTTTTTAACTTTAGGTTTAGCACGTTTAGGTGCTTTTTTAGGCTCTACTAGTTCTTCTTTGCAGCAACAAGTATTTTCTTCAACTTCAACTTTTGTCGTAAATGCATGGATTTTATCAACACATACACCTAGAGCATAAATAATAATTGCGAAAGCAAAGAAAGATGCTGAATTAGCAATATAGTAATTAAATACTTGTGGTAGATTATCTTTAATAATTAAACCATTTGTGGCAACCATGTTATTAATATATTCATAACTAGTAA
>JAVWEY010000029.1:0-20551 GCA_036641395.1 Erysipelotrichaceae bacterium | reverse complement strand
TCAAGTATATATTGATAACGCAAAACAAGTTGAAAAATTATTAATGGAAAATAAAGTGGATATCGCACTCATAGAAGGGGTAGTATCAAATGTTAATCTTACCACGACTCCTTTCACTACCAATGAATTACTAATATGTGTAGCTTCTAATCATCCTTTACTTAAAAAGAATAAACTAAAACTTGCCGATATAATCAACCAAGATTTTTATTTAAGAGAAAACGGTAGTGCCACAAGAGATGTCTTTGACAGTGCTTTATTAGCTCATAATATTAAAATAACGCCAAAACTCACTAGTGTAAACTCTCAATCATTGATTGAAATCATTAAGATAAATCAGGGAATTAGTGTACTTCCCTATTCACTAATTGAAACCGAAATAAAAAACGGATCTTTATCCGTTCTTAAAATTAATGATATTAATTTAAAACAATATTATCAAATTGTTTACCACAAAGATAAATATCTAAACGCAACAATCGAAAACTTTATTAATTTAATAAAACAAAAATATAATCTTAACGATTTAACATAATCTTAAATAACCACATTGGTGTATAGGCATTAACACTGAAACGTGCGAGTGAATAATTATCATCTTTACGATTCACTTTACTAAATTGATTATAACTAAAGGCTAATTCAACATGATGATTCTTTAATACTTCAATAATCTTATCATTATACTTACCAAAAGGATAAGCATAATATTTTGTATTCGTTGTTTGACTAGCTAGTGTAATATCATGGTCTAATTCTTTCATCGAATAAGCATTAACCGCATAGCTTCCATCAATTTTACGATGTTGGTGATAAGAATGTGAATAAAATTTCATTATATTATCATCCTTTAAACAACGCGTTGGAATATGTTGTTTTTTACTACCATCATATACTTCATCTTTTTTAGGAATACTATACCCGATTACAAAAGTACTGGCCTTCATTCCATATTTTTTTAAAATAGGCTTCGCAAGTTCAACACTTGAATAACAACTATCATCAAAGGTAATCAAAACTGTTTTATTTGAGTCATTACGTTTACTGTGTTTCCATAAATAAAATTCATCTAAAGTGATACTTTGATAACCATTGTCCTTTAAATACTTCATTTGTTTCTCAAATGATGACAAAGAACTCGTCCAAGGGTCAAATCTAAAATATGTATTTTTATCATCATCCCGTGCTAAATTATGATAACCAAGTACTGCAATCGTTTCACTATTCGCAATATTCGCTTTTTCTCTACCTAATATTAAAATACATGAAACTAGAATACTTATAATCATACCTAATATAAGTAGACATTTAAATAACATTGAATGTTTTTTTCTCATAAGTACTCCTTTCCTTATAGAACCATTATATCTTTAATAATAACGATTGCTAGTCTATAAAAGAAAAACCCTCAAAAAGGGTTTAATTGACATGGTAACGCGTACGGGAATTGAACCCGTGATATAGCCTTGAGAGGGCTATGGCTTAACCGCTTGCCGAACGCGTCATAAAGTTTTAAAACATTTGATTGCTTGTTTATAATAAAAGAAATCATGCCTTTTGTCAAGCAATCCTTAGATTATTTTCATTTAAAAAAAAGAACTTCACATCGAAGTCCTTAAGCCTTAACCAATAAAAGCTATTTTACATAATTCTAATATTTCTTCTTTACAACACAAACTAGAAAATCATTCCCACAAGTGTAGGAATTTCACTCTCCCATTAATAATTCTTGAAGCGATGAATCCGCAAAGAATGTATTAGCATTTCCAATTATTAATACTTCATTAATAGCTTCATCCACCATCAATGCATCCAAATCTCCATAATAATAACGAGGATCAATTACGTTAATTTCATTATAATATGGGGCTAAAAAAGGAATCATGCAATTCGCAAAAGAATCTTTCAAAATAAGTAAACGACGGTTTTCTAAAGAAGTTGTCGCTATTTTAATATAAGGATGATTACCAGACAAAAATACATCATAAGCAGAAGATGAAAACTGTTTACTTGCATCGTAAAAAGTTGGTTTCTTACTTTGTTCCCCAACATAATTTACAACCACTTGCGTAGGATCATTTACTGGTAAGTATAATTCTACTTGATCTTTAATTTGATGAAACCCAATTTTATTACTAAGTGAACCTACAAAATCAGCATTACTAATATGTTTTTCATACGTAATATCTTTCAAAGGTATTTGCTTCATTGCCATATAATCTTCAAAAACATACTTAGCACCTAATGTCGTAAGATGATGATCTCCCTTATAAAAGATTGTTTCTTTTTTATGAGGATTCAATGTAGCATAAACATCTAAACAACTTACACTATCCTTTATTTGATTTTGAAACTCTTCCATTATTTTTGGTTGATTTGATTTTGGTGCATTACTAGGTAATTGATCTTCATAAATTGATATCTTATTTGGTGACAATATCATTGAAAATGGTATTGTGGGATACTTTTGTTTAAAGGTAAGGAGGGCATCTGCTTTTTCTTTTATAAAAGCAGATGATGGAGTAGTGAAGGATTGCATTAAGAGATTATTATTAGCAATATAAACATCGTCAATCTTATTATTACCTAACTTATGCTCCAAACGATTCTTAATACTAACACCCTTTGCTCTTCCAATAAATTGATCATTGCGATTATTTTCATATTTTTTTTGATAATCACCACTTAATAAATCACTTTGATTCATTACTGGTTTTAAAGTTAGATTACGATTTTCTTCTTTAGAAAAAACAACATCTTTATGAAAAAAATTAAAAAAAGCAATACCTAAAAGAAGGATCATAAATAATATTCCAAATGTATTTGATTTTGGATGTTTCGATTCCATAATATAATCCTCCTAAAATTGAAAGTATAAAAATGATTGAAATGTATCACTCATTAAATAAATTAAAGATAAACTGAATAGTAATAAATAGCATACAATAACCATTTGCTCATAATATTTAAATCTCGGTTTAAGATAATGATTAACCAAGTTCTTCATGATCGGTGTAATCGCAACTAAGCCAACCATAAAATAAACAAGATAAGATTTCGTAATCCATATCACTTCTTGATTCATCCAAGATTGACCACTTAAATGAAACATTGTTGATAATTGATGAAAAGCCTCTCCAAGATTGTTTGTTGAAAAGAATACCCAACCAATCATAATTAATAAAAAACTTATGAACCATTGAACAAACCTTGGTAATTTTTTAAGGAAAGTAGAAAAATAATACTTTTCTAAAATAATAATGATTCCATAATATATTCCCCACACAATGAAATTAAAACTTGCTCCATGCCATAAACCGGTTAAGAGCCATACAATCATTAAATTACGGATATGAACTTTTTTTGAAACTCTGTTTCCACCAAGTGGAATATAGACATAATTTTTAAAGAATGAGCCTAGACTAATGTGCCATCTTCTCCAGAATTCAGAAATACTTTTTGAAATATATGGATAGTTAAAGTTTTCCATTAATTCAAAGCCAAACATATTCGCAAGTCCAATTGCCATATTACTATAACCACAGAAATCAAAATAGATTTGTAATGTATAAGTTAAGGTTAAAAGCCAAGCACCAATCGTTGTATTACTAGTATTTGTCATTTGCGTAATGATTGAAGCAAAGACATTGGCTAACATTACTTTTTGGGCAAGCCCAATTACAAAACGTTTACTACCACAATCTAATCGTTGGGCACTGATTGGATGATGATTGATTTGTTTCTCAAAACTATGATATGGTTCAATTGGCCCCATAATTAATTTAGGAAAGAAAGAAACATATAATGAAAAAGATATTAGATTGTGACTTGCATCACATTTTTTGTTATAAACATCAAAGATATAAGATATTATTTGAAAGATAAAGAAAGAAATACCTAAAGGCATTAATAAAGGATGATACTGAATAAATTTAGGAATAAAAGTAAAGATTGTATCTAACATAAATCCATAATATTTAAAATAAACTAAAATAAATAAGTTAAGAATCAATGCTTCTATTAATGCTCTTTTACGTTTTAAGCCTTTTGCATAATCAATTCTTAACCCTATCAAATAATTTATAAGGATCAACGCTAGTAATAAAATAATATACTTTGGTTCTCCCCATCCATAAAAATATAAACTTATTAGTACTAATACAACATTCTTTCCTCTTTTTGGAGTGGCATAGTATAGAAGAAAAGCACAAGGAAGAAAGGTAAATAAGAAATATATGCTATTAAATGACATCGACTATGCCCCCTTTCATTAAAATAAATCTGATAAAATTTGTTTTAACTTTGAACCTTCTGGATGAACAATAAAGATAATATAATCACCCTTTTCAAGAATAATTGCTTGTTTTAATAATTCGGTTTGTTTCACTCCATAACCTTCAAAACTCTTACGTAGTGCTTCTTGATGGTTTATGATACGCGATTTAATCACCTTACGCTTTTCTTGATCCTTTACCTTAAATGCACTGATCTCCTCTACATTCATTGCCGATATTGAAGAATATACTAAAACTTCTTCATATTCTTTATCATTTGTTTGATAATATCTTCTAATATATTTATGATCCTGTTTCACCATTGTTTTTTTATCAACAAATGGCATTACTTCTTTATCAATGCTCAACATTGCGACATCTTTATCCACATTTATAAATGGATATGCTAAGGCCCCTACCATACATAATAAAACAATACCATAGATTATTTTTCTCATCATGCCCTCCTATAAATTCGCAATCATCGCCATATTTGCCATCCATTTAGGGAAATAGAAAAACTGTGGATGTATCCCATCAAAAATATATACATCATCTCCCTGTAATAAGAAAGAATTATCAATATAAGTAATCTTCTTTCTTTTACACAGGCCTTTAATCGCGTCATTAAACGTTGGTAGCGATGCATAAGCAGGCCGCTGTCCTGCAACATAACTTGCTACTGGTAGAATTCCATTCACATATATTTTAGCCTTTGGAAGGCCTTGGGCTAACTTATCAATCACCGCTTCGTAGTTAGCAATAAAGGGTTCAACACTTCCTCGATAATATGGTAAATCATTTAAGCCAAAACTAACAAAAACATTTTCAGGTGCCAGCGAAATAACTTTATTAATATCGTCATCACTATTATCAACCCGTCTTCCTCTCGCCCCAATTACAACACTTGGACTCAATAAATGATATTCAACAAGTCCCATTGCAATTGAATCACCCATAATCACACTGTTAGAAAAACGAATTGCCATTGATTCATTTGTTGAAGAAGCATTTGCTAATTGAATGGTTTTCTTTGCATTTCTAACTGCTACGCTTACTTCATTCATATCTTTATGTTCCATTGTTTTTAATAACTCTTTTGTTTTCATTTCTTCTTTATTAATGTTTGAATCTTTTTTATTATTACTATATAAATAAAATAAACTAACAATCAAGCAAAGCGAGATCAATAATATTCCAAATTTCTTATTAATAAATTTCTTCATGATCTAGCCTTCCTTTCTATCAATAATGCTTATCATAACTATTTAATTATAGCACTTTTTACTTGTTCTACTATTACGAAATCATCATTTTACGGATATTATACTTCTATTTCTTATTATTCCTCAAAACATATAAAATAACCTTATTCCTAACATGAATCTTTATGATTATTTTATACATTCAAATCAAAAAGTGGTTGTTTTTTCACTATTCCTATGGTAATATAGGAAAGCAGTAAATCCTTAGGGGTATAGTATAATGGTAATATAACGGTCTCCAAAACCGCTGATGCGAGTTCAATTCTTGCTACCCCTGCCATAGAACAATCAAACCTTTGTTTAAAGGTTTTTTTTATTATTTGTTTCGAATGATAGAATAAATACTATTTACCTTAAAGTGCTTAATAACTAAAAAAGAACTCATTTATTTATTTGAGTTCTAAATTTCAATTATTTTACTTTATATTTATCGTAAATTGTATCATAGTGCATAATCATAACAATCATTCCAAAGAATAACACAAATAATATGACAATAAAATAAGCCCACTCTCCAAAAGGAATACTAAGCACAGAAACACCTATAAATACCGTACCATAAATCATCCACATTTTCCCGACTTCATGATTATATCCTTTTATATTTGATATCTCATTACGCTCGACATTTAATCCGGTGAAAAATCCAATTGGTGCTTCCGTATTCCTAGCATAAACCCCAATTGCAATTAAAAATAATCCACTGAAGATTGAAACCAATAGTTCTATCATCATAATAATTATAAAGTCAATTTGACTTTTTTGAGCCTCCCCTCAAAAGCGGCTAAAATAACACGTTTAAGCTATTTCATTCATTATATTATCACACTTTTTTTAAAATAAAAAGTAGTATTAAACTACTCTTTATAATTAGATATGTTCGTGCATGGTACGAGCAATTACTTCATCTTGTTGAACTTTGGTTAACTTATTAAAATTCACAGCATAACCAGATACACGAATCGTTAATTGAGGATATAATTCAGGATGTTTTTGGGCATCCAGTAAAGTACTACGATTAAAAACATTGACGTTTAAATGATGACCACCATTCATCGTGTAACCATCAATTAATGTAACTAAGTTATCAATACGATCTAACATAAGTATTCCCTCCTATTTCTTTCCTAAAGCATCTGGCACAATTGAGAAAGTATTTGAAATACCATCTCTTGAATATTCATATGGTAACTTGGCAACACTTTCAAGTGATGCCAATGCACCATTTACATCTCGACCATGCATTGGATTAGCACCAGGAGCAAATGGTTCTCCGGCTTTTCTACCATCTGGAGTAGAACCGGTTTTCTTACCATATACAACATTACTTGTAATTGTTAAAATACTCATTGAATGCACGCCATTACGATATGTTTTATGTTTCTTTATTTTCAACATAAAGTTCTTAACTAAATCTGCAGCTAATTCATCTACTCGATCATCGTTGTTTCCGTATTTTGGGAAATCGCCTTCAATTGCAAAATCAACAACTAAACCGGTTTCATCACGAATTGTTTTAACTTTAGCATATTTAATCGCCGATAAAGAATCAGCTACAACCGATAAACCTGCAATACCAGTAGCGAAGAAACGTCTTACTTCATAATCATGAAGTGACATTTCAGCGGCTTCATAACAATATTTATCGTGCATATAGTGAATGATATTTAAAGTATTTACATATAAACCAGCTAACCAATCTAACATTTGATTGTATTTCATCATGACTTCATCATAATCTAAATATTCACTGGTAATTGGGGCAAAACGTGGAGAAACTTGTTCTTTCTTCTTTTCATCCATACCACCATTAATCGCATATAATAAAGCTTTCGCAAGATTGGCACGAGCACCAAAGAATTGCATGTCTTTACCAATTCGCATACAGCTAACACAACAAGCGATACCATAATCATCACCCATATCAGGACGCATTAAATCATCATTTTCATATTGAATGGAACTTGTATCAATTGAAATCTTAGCACAAAAGCGTTTGAATTCTTTTGGTAAACGTGGACTCCATAAAACCGTTAAATTAGGTTCTGGTGCAGGTCCTAAATTAACTAAAGTATGTAAGATACGAAAGGAATTCTTTGTGACAAGCGTTCTACCATCTACTCCCATACCACCAATTGATTCCGTTACCCAGTTAGGATCGCCGCTGAATAAATCATTATAATCTTCGGTACGCATGAATTTAATCAAACGCAATTTCATCACAAAATGATCCATTAATTCTTGTGCTTCTTTTTCATTAATAACGCCATTTTGTAAATCTCTTTCAATATATACATCTAAGAAAGTAGAAACACGACCAATTGACATCGCTGCCCCATTTTGATCTTTAACGGCTGCTAGATAACCAAAATACACCGCTTGAATTGCTTCTTGTGCATTCTTAGAAGGTTTTGACATATCAAGTCCATATATTTTAGCCATTTCATTCATAGCTTGTAACGCTCTTATTTGTTCTGCTACTTCTTCACGGTCACGAATTTTATCTGCATCCATGCTTCCCGCTAAATTAGCTTTTACTTCTTCTTTATCTTCAACTAGTCGATCCGTTCCATATAAGGCAAGACGACGGTAATCACCAATGATTCTTCCTCGTCCATAAGCATCTGGTAAGCCAGTTATAATACCACAGTGACGAGCTGCACGCATCTCTGGTGTATAAACATCAAAGACACCTTGATTATGTGTTTTACGATACTTTGTGAAGATTTCTTTAATATTAGGATCAATTGTATATCCGTATTCTTTTAAAGCTCCTTCACTCATTTTAATACCACCAAATGGTTGTAATGCTCTTTTAAAAGGTTCATCGGTTTGAAAACCAACAATCTTTTCAAGTGCTTTATCTAAGTACCCAGCTTTATGAGAAGTTAAGGTAGATACTACACTTGTATCTGCATTTAATACGCCACCTGCTGCTTGTTCTAATTTGTTTAATTCCATTACTTGTTTCCATAAAGCATCGGTTGCACTTGTCGTGCCTTCTAAAAACTTGTCGTCTCCTTCATAAGGAGTGTAGTTTCTTTGGATAAAATCACGCACATCAATTTCTTTTGTCCAATTTCCACTTTCAAAACTATACCATTCTTCTCTCATGTAACTGACCTCACTTTCGTCTTAGAATAAAGAAAAGCCGAAAATCCGAGCTTTTCTGCCCAGACGGTCGGCTTGTGTTTGGTCATACTTCATGTGGTGATCCACTTCCGTCAGTTATATGACTACATAAAAAGTATACTATACATTCTTCATTTGTCAATTATTAAACCTATCTTTTTTTGGTGCCTAAAATGAAAAGTTTAATTCTACTTTAAACATGAACTATTCTCATTACTTTTTATAATATTTCAGGCCATTCAGTAAGCTTGGCGTTTTCTTCTTCTAATCTCTCTATATCTGCCTCAATCTGTTCAAGAGTATCTCCAGAACAAATAACAACATCTAAATACCCTCTTAATCTATTTTTTTTCATACAAAGAATACTCCTTTCGTAGTTCATCAAACTTTAATCGATGTTTATATTCAAATAATACAATTGTTCCTGATTCTTGTCAATTATTCTAATAATACAAAAAAAGAGAAATCAAATGAATGACTTCTCTCATGTAAACTATTTAGCGGCTTTTACCATGAAATCACAAATCTTATTTGAGAAAGCAATTGGATCTTCAATTGGGAAACCTTCAATTAATAATGCTTGATCATATAAGATATCTGCATAATTATTGATTGCATCTTTATCATTCTCATAAATATTCTGCATTGCTTTGAATATTTCGTGATTTGGGTTAATCTCTAAGATACGCGTTGCTTTCATTCCATAAGGATTGGCATCTGGCATACTAGATAATACTTTTTCCATTTCAAATGACATACCTTCATCACTTGTAAGACATACTGGATGACTCTTTAAACGAGCAGATACTTTCACATCGCTTACTTTATCTTTTAAAGCCTCTTTTAAAGCTTCCAATAAATCTTTATTTGCTTCTACTTTTTCTTCAATATCTTTCTTTTCTTCTTCACTTGATAAGTTCAAATCACCTTGGTTAATATTTTTGAATTTCTTCTCTTTATATTGCATCATAATCTGTAATGCAAATTCATCAATATCATCACATAGATATAAGATTTCATATCCTTTGTCTTTTACTAATTCACATTGTGGTAATTGATCAATCTTATCAATATTCTCTCCTGATACAAAGTAAATGAATTCTTGTCCTTCTTTCATTCTAGAAATATATTCATCTAAAGTAACTAATTTCTTTTCAAATGAAGAATGGAATAATAATAAGTCTTCTAATACTTCTTTATGCATACCATAATCATTGTATACACCATATTTTAATTGAAGACCAAAGTTAGCCCAGAATTTTTCATATTCTTCACGCTCATTGTTAAGCATTCCTAATAATTCTGATTTTACTTTCTTTTCAATCTTTGCAGCGATTACTTTCAATTGACGATCATGTTGAAGAAGTTCACGAGATATATTTAAAGATAAATCTTGTGAATCAACTAAACCACGAACAAAGCGGAAATATTCAGGAATTAATTCCTCAGCTTTATCCATAATAAAGACACCACGACTATATAACTGTAAACCTTTTTCGTATTCCTTAGAATAGTAATTCATTGGTGCTTTACTTGGAATAAATAATAAAGAATCATAAGCAATGGTTCCCTCTACATGAGAATGAATTACTTTTTGAGGATCATTGTAATCAGTAAATTTATCTTTGTAGAAGTTATCGTATTCTTCTTTTGTGATATCTTTTTTATTACGTTTCCAAAGAGGAACCATAGAATTAATTGTCTTAATCTTTTTTATTGTTTCATATTCTGGTTCTGCATCTTCTTTCGCATCTTTTGCTTTTTCTTTTTCAACGCTTTCTTCTACTTCCATCATAATTGGATAACGGATATAGTCTGAATATTTTTTAATTAAACGTTCTAATTCATAAGTTTCTAAATATTCATCATAAGAATCTTCATCTTTGTTCTCTTTTAAATGAAGGATAATTTGTGTACCACAATCTTCTTTATCACATTCATCAATCACATAACCATCGCTCGCTTCACTAATCCAGTGATAGGCTTGTGTTTCTCCATATTTTTTAGAGATAACTTCTACCTTACTTGCAACCATAAAAGCAGCATAGAAACCAACTCCAAATTGTCCAATGATATCAACATCTTCATCTTTGTCTTTGTCTTCTTCCGCCATTGTTTCTTTAAAATCTAAAGAACCACTCTTTGCGATTGTTCCAAGATTTGATTCTAATTCATCTTTATTCATACCAATACCATTGTCACTAATCATTAAAATTCGATCTTCCTTATTGATATCAATTTGAATTTTCAAATCTTCACGATTTACATCTCCATTATTACTTGTCATTGATAAGTAATAACGTTTATCAATCGCATCACTAGCGTTAGAAATTAACTCACGTAAGAATATTTCTTTGTGAGTATAAATGGAATTAATCATAATGTCTAATAATCGTTTTGACTCTGCTTTAAACTGCTTTTTTCTACTCATAATATCGCTCCTTTAGCACTCTTAATTAATGTCTGCTAATAGTATAACGTGTTTGAATAGCACTGTCAATCATTAAGTGCTAAAATATTTAATTTTGTTTTATGAACAAGAAATAAAAAAACGATACGTAAATTTTTTACGTACCGTTTCGTTTTTATTTCCTATGCGTTATAGATATCTTCATCAAAAATGTTTTCAGATTTTGCAACTGCAACTGCAGCAGCACTATCTCCAACTACATTTAAGGAAGTAACTAACATCTCAATTGGTCGATTAATAGCTAGGATTAATGAATAAGCAAGTAAGGCAGCATCATTTGTATAACCCATTCCTGTTAATACCGTAAATAAGATAATAGCTCCAGCACCCGGTGCTGCCGGTGTCCCAACACTAGCAATTAATGCAAGTAAGGCAATAATTAAAATATTACCAACGGTAACATCATAACCAGCACTAGCTGCGATAAAGATAGCAGCAATTACTTGCATGATGGCAGTACCATTCATATTAACCGTCATACCAAGTGGTAGAGTAAAGGATGCAACTTCTTGTGATACTCCTAATTCTTCAACGGTTGTTTTTGTATTTAAAGGTAATGTTGCGGCAGAAGAAGAAGTCGAGAAACCAAACATTGCAACTTTTGCCATTTTCTTTATAAAATTCTTTGGATTTAGTTTTGCGACAATGCGAATAAAGATAGCATAACCAAATACTAAGAATACAATCAACGTACAAACGGTTGCGATTACATAAGCTAAAGCTGGTTTTAAGTGTTCAATACCATAAATCGCAAAGGTACGTGATATTAACACGAAGATGGCGATTGGTCCAAAGCGGGTAATGATAAAGGTTAAGACCAACGTTACAATATCATTAATCTCTTGCATAATTTTCTTTAATGCTGTTACCTTTTCACCAAGCGTGTGAATCGCAAGACCACATGCTACTGCAAGTAATACTAATGATAATACAGCGCCATTATTTGAGAATGTAGCTCCAATGTTTGATGGTACTGCATTTAAGATAACTAATAATGGATTAGCTCCAGCTGTTCCTGCTGCTGCTGTTAAGTTGTTTAATTCAACGTTGAAGAAGCCCATGTGATAAACAGCGAACCCAACTAAGCCTGCTAGTAACAAAGCTGCAATATACATAATTAGGAAATTCTTAATTGTTTTATAAGAAATACGACCTAATTTCTTTGTATCTGAGATGGTACACATTGCCAAAGCAATGGAAGTAAACACCATCGGAACAATAACTAATTGGAGTGAACGAATGAACATTTGTCCTAGTATATAGAAAATACCAAGTGCCTTTTCGCCTCCCGGTGCTGTTATATCTTGAAAGAAGATTGAATTTATCGTATTCCAAGTTGCCCCTTGTCCTGATGCAATTAAACTTTCACGTAAGAAAATACATCCTGCCCCTACGATTAAACCGATTAACAATGCGATTGCCATATAGATGGCAAGTTGATTAGCACTTTTTTGCTTTTTAACTTTTGTCGTCATTTTAATTCCTCCCTTTATTTTCGTAAAAAAACCTTAATACCATAAAGATACTAAGGGAAGATATGCATAAAATTCACATTTTTTCCTTAATAACCTCTCTGGGCTATCTTAAAGGCTTGCTTTTTTACTAGAGTTATTATACCCTCTGAGAAAATGCTTGTCAATAATTTTACATACGAAGCAACCATATTAAGCAATTAACTACTTATTTAACTGTTTTATGATTTCATTTGTATATTCTTCACTCGTTGCATTTCCACCTAAATCTTGAGTTTTATATTGACCTTGAGTTAAAACCGTATCGATTGCATCTCTTATCATTTTTGCTTCTTGATCAAAATGTAAGTACTCTAACATCATACAAGCAGATAATAATAATGCCGTAGGATTTGCTTTATGTTTCCCCGCAATATCCGGTGCTGAGCCATGTACCGCTTCAAACATTGCATATTCATTTCCAATGTTACTTGAAGGTAAAAGTCCTAAACCACCAATTAAACCACTTGTTAAATCTGATATGATATCACCATATAAATTCTCAGTGACTAGGACATCAAATTGTTGAGGATTCATTACTAATTGCATACACATATTATCAACGATTTTATCATCTGCAAGAATTGTTGGATATGCTTTGGCAACTTCATAAAAGATATCTAAAAACATCCCATCGCTAAGTTTCATAATATTAGCCTTATGAACACAGGTAACTTTCTTTCGACCATGTGCTAAAGCATAAACAAAGGCATCTGAAATAATACGCGTACTAGCACTTCTTGTAATGACTTTAATTGAATGCACGGTATCTTGATCAATTTGTTCTTCAATACCAGCATATAAATCTTCCGTATTTTCACGGAATACAATTAAATCTATATCATCGTATTTTGTTTTTACACCAGGCATATTACGAGCAGGACGAATATTCGCATATAAATCATATTGCTTACGTAAGGTTACATTAAGTGAGCGAAACCCTTTACCAATTGGTGTTGTAATTGGTGCTTTTAATAACACTTTATTCTTTTCAAATGATGCATAAGCTGCATCTGGAATTAGTTTTCCATTTTTCTCATATTCTTTTGAACCTACTTCAAAACTTTCAAATTCAATTGGTAATTTTAAACAATCCAGTACATTGCATACTTCTTCAACAATTTCAGGACCGATACCATCTCCCTTAAATATGGTTACTTTTTTCATTATTTCTCCTTTCGATTGGAATATATTCTTTTTTATCCCCAACATATTTTGTCGCAGGACGAACGATACGACCATCGTATAATTTATTTTCAATGTTATGAGCTAACCAACCTACACTTCTTGACATCACAAACATCGGTGTGAATAAATCCTTCGGAATATTCAACATATCATAAACAAAACCACTATAAAAATCTACATTACTAGAAACATGGATGCCTTTATTTTCAAATATAACTTCTTTGGCAATTTCTTCAAAACGAATATAGAAATTAAATTCAAGTTCTTTTCCTTTTTCCTGTGCAAGTAATAATGCTTCTTCTTTTAATATTTCTGCACGAGGATCACTTAAGGTATAAACGGCATGGCCCATACCATAAATAAGACCACTCTTATCATAGAATTCTTTATTTAATAATTTCTTAATTACAGTTCGTATTTGATCATTACTAGCATTACTTCCAATTTCATTGATCACGCATTCCATCATATTAGATACTTCAATATTAGCTCCTCCATGTTTTGGCCCTTTTAAAGCACCAATGGAACCAACAAAAGAAGAGTAAATATCGGTTCCAGTTGATGAAATTACAACGTTTGTGAAAGTAGAGTTATTTCCTCCACCATGATCTGCATGAAGAACAAGCATTAAATCTAAAATATCCGCTTCCCTTTGTGTATATTTCATATCTTCTCTTAATAGATGTAAGATACTTTGAGCAAATGTTAGTTTAGGATCTACTTGATGAATAACTAAACTTTTTTTATTAAAATAATGTTGCTTTGCCTGATAACTATAAATTAAGATAGCCGGTATTTTCGCAATTAACGATAAACCTTGCGCTAATGTATTTTCAACACTGGCATCATCTGGATTACTATCATAAGGATAGAGCATTAATAAAGTTTGTTGTAACTTATTCATTAAGTTCTTAGCAGGTTCCCTTAATAAATTAGATTCTAAGAAATTCTCTGGTAGTTCACTCATACCATGTAGTTCTCTTTCAAAATCATCGCATTCTTTTTTTGTTGGTAAGTAGCCAAACAATAATAAGAAACAGATTTCTTCATACGTATGATATTTACTACGATCACGGCTTTTAATCACATCTCGAATATCAATTCCTCGATAATATAAAATACCATGAGCATCTTTCTTAAGTCCATCTTCACGTGTATATCCTACAACATCAGCAATCTTTGTAAGTCCAACTAATACTCCGGTTCCATCTTCATTTCGTAAACCTTTCTTAACAAAATATTTAGAATATAATGGATTATCGATATGATTAAGTGCCAGTGAATTCTGAAAATATTGCTTATAATTTTCACTCATTTTCATACCTTCTTTCTTTTTGCTTTCATATTATATCATTATTTACCATTCATGAATAGTTTCATTCCATTAAAAATCTGTTATAATAACTTTAGTTTTTAAGTGAAAAGGAGATTATAAAGATGCCTACCATTACAGAAAAGATTATTAAAGCCCACACCAATTCAAAAGAATTAACACGAGGAGAAAGTGTTGCCATTCATATTGATCAAACATTAACACAAGATGCTACTGGTACGATGGCGTATCTACAATTAGAAGCGATGGGAATAACAAAAGTAAAAACAGAATTATCCTTAAGTTATGTTGATCACAATACCCTACAAAGTGGTTATGAAAATGCCGATGATCACAAATACTTACAAGGAGTCGCAAGTAAATATGGTGTTTATTTCTCAAAGCCTGGTAATGGCATATGCCACCAAATTCATTTAGAGCGATTTGCAGCGCCTGGTAAGACTTTACTAGGTTCTGATTCTCATACCCCAACTGCAGGGGGAATTGGCTGTCTAGCAATGGGTGCTGGTGGATTAGATGTTGCTTGTGCTATGGCAGGACGCAGTTTTCAAATTGTTATGCCACGCATTGTTAACATCATATTAAAGAATGATTTAAGACTTGGTGTTACCAGCAAAGATATTATCTTAAAAGTTCTACAGATGTTAAGTGTCAAAGGTGGAGTTGGCAAAGTCATCGAATATAGTGGCGATGGTCTTAAACATTTAAGTGTTCCTCAACGTGCAACGATTACCAATATGGGAGCAGAACTTGGTGCTACTACTTCACTTTTTCCAAGTGATGAAATCACTTATGATTTTTTAAAGAAACAAGATCGTGCCAGTGATTATGTAGCGTTACAAGCAGATCAAGATGCCTTTTATGATGAAACCTATGAAATTGATTTAGCACAGCTAGAACCTATGATTGCCATGCCTCACTCACCTGATGCAGTACAAAGTGTAGAGAGTGTTAAGGGACTAAAAGTCGATCAAGTTGCGATTGGTAGTTGTACCAATTCTTCCTATTCTGATTTAATGAGTGTTGCTAATATTTTAAAAGGCAAAAAAGTTCATCCGGATGTATCTTTGGTTATTTCTCCCGGCTCTCGTCAAGTGATGAAAATGTTAGCTGATCAAGGTGCTTTGGCAGTTTTCTTAGAAAGTGGTGCCCGTCTATTAGAAAGTACTTGTGGTCCTTGTATCGGTATGGGCCAATCACCAATTAGTAATGGCTTATCTTTACGTACCTTTAATCGCAATTTCTATGGTAGAAGTGGTACCTTGAGCGCTAAAGTTTGTTTAGTATCTCCTCAAACAGCCGCTTTATCCGCGATCAATGGTTATATTTCTAATCCGATGAACGTAGCTTATGAAATTCCTAAAGAAGTAGAGTCTTTCTATATTGATGATAGTATGATTTTAAAGGCAACCTGTGACCCAAATCAAGAAATTGTACGAGGTCCAAATATTAAACCGCTTCCTCAAAATAGTGAATTACAAGCAACCATTGAAAAACAAGTCATGATTAAAGTTGGTGATAATATCACCACTGACCATATTGTTCCAGGCGGTACGAAAGTATTACCTTATCGCTCCAACATTGAAAAGATATCCGAGTTTACTTTCTGCAATGTGAAAGAGAGTTTCCACGATGACTGTTTACTACATGATGGTGGTATTATTATCGCTGGTCATAACTATGGTCAAGGAAGTTCTCGTGAACACGCTGCCCTCGCCCCTTTATTCTTAGGTATCAAAGCGGTTATTGCGAAAAGCTTCGCAAGAATTCATCGTTCCAATTTAATCAACTCTGGTATTTTACCTTTAATCTTTGTGATTGAAAGTGATTACGATGAAATTGATGAAATGGATGAACTAGTACTTACAAACTTACATCAACTAGAAGATAGTCATGAAGTACTTCTATATAATAAAACAAAAAATAAAAATACGATGTTACGTCATGATTTAAGTAGTTTAGAAATTGAAACAATGTATGCTGGTGGAACCTTAAGTTTAATCCGCAAACAAAATAAACAGAAATAATATAAAACAAAGGGTTAAATTCATTAAGAATTTAACCCTTATTTTGAATAATAATTATTTTTTAGTTTCAATAAGTGGATCCTTTACAAAGATTAAGAAGAATGCCCCGATAATCATCATCGGAATAAGTCCTAAGATTCCATACGATGTAACACCCGTTATACTAATAACTAAGGATACCGCAATTGGTCCTAGAATTGCCGAGAATTTAGAGAAGACCGAGAAGAAACCGAAGTATTCATTGCTATCTGCTTTATTTGGAATTAGTAAGGTAAAGTAAGAACGTGATACGGATTGAATACCACCTTGAAATAATCCTACTAATATGGCTACAACCCAAATAAAGTTCACGTTACTAGCAATTTGTGAACCGAATATAATAATTGCGACATAACCTAAGATACCAGCATAAATCATTTTCTTTGAACCAAGTTTATCAACCAATCGACCAAAATAGATAGCACTTGGGAAAGCGATAAATTGAATCGCAATTACGACAACTAAACTCATAACATCACTAACTCCCATATCGGTTGCGAGTGACACAGCCATTTTAATAACGGTATTTACACAATCAATATAAAAGAAATAAGATAAGCAGAATAAGAAAATATTTCGATTCTTTTTAATATCTTTAAAAGTATGATACAAACGTAAGAAGGATTCCTTAACCACATGATCACTTTCTTCATGACATTGGCGTTGATGAACATTTTTAAGTAAAGGACGAGAATAAACCATCCACCAGATTACTGAACAACTCATTGAAATACAAACAGCTAAACGATAAGTTAAGGCAAAGGAGCCAATCATCATCGTACCATTCGCATCTCCATATAGAGAAACTAATGCAAACGGAATAATAAAGATTAGGAAGGGTAATACCGATCCTATATAACCCCAAGCATAGCCGGCCGACGATACTTTGTTCACACGCTCATCGTTTGTTACATCAACTAAGAAAGCGTCATAGAAGACAATCGAACCATTATATCCAATCATGGCGATGATAAAGAAAACAATCGCTACTTGATAACCAATAAATGGTAACGCTAAAGCAAATCCCCCAATAATTCCCATATACAAGAAGAAACGGAATAGTTTTTTCTTCTTTCCTGGATAATCCGCAACGGTACCAAGTACCGGTGATATTAACGCAAGCACAATTCCATAAATAGCATTGGCCCAACCGACATAAACACTACTTTGTCCATTTGGTGTAATGTAGGAAATAAGCAAAGGAAATAAAACCGTCATTGTCATTAATACTTGGGCTGAATTACCAATATCATATAAAACCCAACTTGTTTCTTCTTTTGTAAAGCCTAGTTTTGTTAGTATTTTAGTAAACATGTTGTCCCCTCATTTCTATGCATTTATTATAACAGGTATCTTATCGAATACCTATGTTATTTACCATTTCTTAACATTTATCCAATATGTTTTCTAAGTAAGTCTAAAGCTTTATAACAGATGCGTGGAGCGATTTCGTTTTCATCCCCATATAGTTCACTATGTTCATAGAAGCATCCTTCATCGACACATATGGCAATACTAACATGATAGAAGTTATCCCGAATTCTTTCAGGCAATGAAATAATGATGGTTGGACCTCCCACTTGCCAGAAAAACTGTTCCGCTAACAATTTCGCATAAGCTTCATGATAATAATCATCACTATTATGCATCATTCTAAACCCTTCTTCACTTAAAACCACACGATTAAAAGCAATAATTTGTTTAGATAAAGGAATACGAGCCAAACGACTTACTAATTGTCCTTTTGTAGCACCTTCAATCACAATTAATTTCTGATGTTTACGAGCCAATTTCTTTAATACAACTTCTTCTAAACTTTCATTATTCTCACTATAAATATAATCCCCTAGTTTTTTCTTACATTGTTCCACAATCGGTTGAATGTATTTATTTGCTTTTTCAATATTATCTCCTAAAGCAGTAATCCTTAGTTGTGTTCCACCCTCTTTGGCATAAGGAGCGACGCTTGGATTTTTACTATCTAATAAATTAGCAACCCGATCATTTACTTCAGCTTCGCCAATTCCATAAATATTTAGCGTTTTTGATAAACATACGCTAGTTGAAAATTTCTTTAAATATGGAATCACATCTTTTTGAAACATTGCTTTCATTTCTTTAGGAACCCCAGGCATAACAATAATCTTCTTATTTCCCTTTTCAAGGATAAAACCAGGTGCTGTTCCATGTTCATTATATAAAGGAATACATCCGACTGGTAATAATGCTTGTTTTTCATTGCTGATGCTTGGTGCTTTTTTCGTAAATAAAAAAACTCTCTTTTTCATATTATCATAAGCTAAATCATCTTTTTTTAATTCAGTTTCCATCAATTCGGCAATTACTTCTTTACTTAAATCATCTTTAGTAGGTCCAAGCCCACCAGTAATTAAGACCATATCATTTCTTTTTAGTGCAATTAAAAGCGCTTCCTTCACTCGTTTTGGATTATCACCAACAACACTTTGAAAATACACGCCAACCCCTAATTGAGCGCATTCTTTTGATAAATACTGTGCATTCGTATTTACAATATCCCCTAATAACAATTCACTACCAATACATAAAATTTCCGCTTTCATTCTAATCCCTTTCACACGTTACATAAACGTACTAATACTTCCTCATAATCGATTGAAATAACCATATAACTAGCCCCATCATTTGCATTATAAAAAAGAGAACCAGGATTCAATACATGAATCCCGTCAATCATCTTATTTACTGGATAATGCGTATGTCCATAGCATACCATATCACAATTATTTTTCTTTGCAAGTTGTGAACATAATTGATTCATTATATTAATACAATCTTCGTAAACATAATCATTTACATCGCATGTTTTACATAATTCATCCAATACTTCACTTTCAAACATATCCCCATGTAACATTAAAATTCGATGATTTAAAACCGATAAGATTCTTGTTTTAGGAAAGTTCTGATTTTCATCATGATTTCCTTTTACACAAAAGAAATTAAAATCATCTAAAATATCAAAGCCAACATCACCACAATGAAGAATTTGATCCACATCATTTTCCATCTGTAAAATATCTCTAACTTTGGATAATTCTCCATGAGTATCACTCATTAATAGTAACAACATGTCGCTACCTCTTTCTCATCGCCATTATTATAGCACTCTTTGAATTATCATAATACACTTAATCCTTATAAATAGTGTTTATTTAAGCACGTAAATCAGTAATCCTTTATGAATTACATATTTGTTTCCATCAAACAAATTTTATTGATTTTTTCTATTGCAATTCACTAATGATATGCTATAATAATAAAGCACTTGCG
>JAVWEY010000028.1:0-22774 GCA_036641395.1 Erysipelotrichaceae bacterium | reverse complement strand
CATTCCTTTCTTTGCTCGTCAAATTGAAAGTGCTTTATCAGAAGTAGATCATGGCTTAATTGAAGCTAGTCAAGCAATGGGATCTTCACCTATGGAAATTATTACACGTGTCTATTTAAAAGAAAGCATTCCAGGTATTGTACGAGCTACAACGATTACGTTAATCTCTCTACTTGGTTTAATTGCCATTGTTGGAACACTGGGAGCCGGTGGACTAGGTGATTTAGCAATTCGTTTAGGTTACAATCGTAACATGGTTGATGTAACCTATGTTATGGTATTCTTTATCTTAATTATTATTAGTATTGTGCAAATGTTAGGTGATTTTATTATTAGAAAGACAACACATTAAAATGGAGGAAATTAAAATGAAAAAATTATTAACTGGAGTATTAGCTTTAACCCTATGTTTGGGAGTTGCCGGATGTGGCAAAAGCGACGAGAAAAAAGACGATAACACAATTACAATCGGTTGTACAACAGCACCTCATGGTGTCATCTTAAAACATGTTAAAGATGATTTAAAAGAAGCAGGTTATGAATTGAAAATTAAAGAATTTGCAGATTATCAAGTAATTAATGATGCACTTGCTGATGGTAGTTTGGATGCGAACTTCTTTCAACATCAACCTTATCTAGATGGCTTTAATGAAGATAAGGGACAAGAACTAGTATCAGTGGGTTCAATTCACTTTGAACCATTGGGCATTTATGCTGATGATCCAAAAGGTAAAACTACTTTGAGTGTTGATGATTTTGCTGATGGGGATAAAATTGCTGTTCCCAATGATGCAACAAATGAAGCGCGTGCTTTATTATTACTAGAAAAGAGTGGCGTTATCACTTTAAAGAAAGATGCTGGAGTCAAAGCAACAAAACTTGATATTGAAACATATCATAAAAAAATTGAAATTACTGAATTAGATGCCGCTAAGATTCCAAGTTCTTTACCAGATGTGAAATATGCAATTGTTAATGGTAACTTTGCCCTTGATTCTAAAATTACAGATAAATGTATCTTAACTGAAGATAAAGATGATGTAGCTGCGAAAACTTATGCAAACGTAATTGCCGTTAAGAAAGAAGATAAGAATAACAAGGGCATTAAAGCTTTAGTTAAAATTTTAAAGAGTGACAAAACAAAGGAATTCATCAATAAAGAATTTAAAGGAATTGTTGTACCAGCTAAATAAATAACGTTTAAATCTTCTTGAAAGAGGTTCATTACATAATTCAGTTATGGAACTTGGACAAGAAGATTTTTTCTTTCTTAAAATGATTTTTTCTTCTTTTTGATTGTTAGAGTGGTTTTCAATCGTTAAAAACAGTATAATAGGAATAAGTTATGGAGGTAAGTAATGGGAAAAGTTAAAAAGTTTATTAAAGAAAATACTATCTTTGTTTCATTGCTATCGATCATTGTTCTTATTACACTAACCCTGGGAGGCTTTTATTTGATGAGCCAACAAAACCCAGCAACGATATTATCAGGTTTAAATGATGATAGTGATAAACAAGATACAAATAGAAAAGACAAAACATATGTAGAGAATTTTTATGGTGATTTTAATAGTGATGATTCAATTGTATTGAATTGGTCGATTTTTGAATATGAAAAAGAAAGAATAACTCGCGTTGATTTATATCATGAAAAAAATCTAATTGCGAATGTCACTAACTTAAATTCTTATCAACTTATGTTAAATGTTTATCAATATCCAACTGGTAAAAATTCATTTACACTGCAAGTTAATTTGGAAAACGGGAAAACCGTATCAAAGAAAATAAAAGTTAATATTGATGAAGTATTTGATACAACCTTTGCGACTGAGAATGTTGATGGTGGTGTACTTGTAAAGATGAATTATAAATATGGAATTAATAAAGAAGTTGGTATTCCAAACATTAATTTATCTGATGTAAAAGGAAATGCTTTAGATATAAGTTATAAAGAAACAACGATTGTTGCGCAAGATGGAACTTATGTAGAGGCGATTACTTCTTATTTCTTTAATACGGCGAATCTAAAACCTGGTTCATATGATTATAATGTTCGCTTTATTTTTAAAAAAGTTCCTTTAAGTTTTGATTCACACGTTAATATTGTAGTAAAAGAAGTTGAAACACCAAATACAAAACCAGATGTTGAGGACAAAGAAGAAGGTAGCAAGCCAGATGATAATAAGCCAAATGAAACACCAAATAATTAGTGAGTAGTAGATAATAATCTACTACTTTTTAGATACCGTAATCATAGTTAGTGAAAATGTGATAAAATAGTAGAAAAGAGGGTTAAAAATGAAAATATTACATACATCGGATTGGCATTTAGGAATCTATTTACATCGCTATTCAATGTTGGAAGAACAACAAAATATGATTCGCCAAATAATTGAAATAGTCGAACGTGAAGCGATTGATGTCATTATGATAGCCGGAGACATTTATGATAATGCGATAGCTTCTCAAGAGGCTATTTCATTATTTGATCAAGGTATGGATTACTTATGTCGTAAATTAAAAAGAAAAGTATTAATATGTGCTGGTAATCATGATTCAAGTGTACGCTTACAAGTAAATCAATCTTTATTAAGACAGAGTGGTTTATATATTGAAGGTAAAATGAGCAATAAGATACAACCAATTGTGATCGATGATTGTGAGTTTTATATTATTCCTTTTGTTCATCGTAAAACCATTGAAAATATCTATCAATGTTCCTCTTCTTCTTATGAAGATGCTTTTAAAGTGATGATTGATGATATCAAACAACACTTTGATCCAAGTAAAAAACATTTTTTAATCGCCCATACATTTGTCTTGAATGCACAGATTTGTGATTCAGATCGCTATGTGATTGTTGGTGGAAGTAATGGCGTTAGCAAAGATATCTTTGATGGTTTTGATTATGTAGCGCTAGGTCACTTGCATCGTCCTCAAAAGCTTGGTGATAATATAGTTTATAGTGGCTCACCAATTGCTTACTCTTTCTCTGAAGTAGGCCAAGAAAAACGGGTAATTATAATTGATACAAAAGACATGTCATTAAAAAATATTGAATTGAAACCAATTCATTCATTAAGAGTGATAAAAGGAAGTTATCAAGAAGTTGATAAGATGGTAAAGGAAGATTTGATTCATGATGATTATATGAAAATTGAATTAAGTGATGGCGTAATGAATTATGAATTACTGCAATATTTTAAAGAGTATTATGAACATCTATTATTAATTACTACACCAACTTTTAAAGATAGTGAACTCATTACAACGATTAATAGTGAAGAGATGGATTCTTTAAGTCAAATAGATATTCTTAAACAATATTTTAATGATTATTATCATCGCTCATTAGATGAAGAAGAACTTGCTTGGTTTAATGAGGCAAAAGAACTTGCAGAAAGTGAGGAAAAGTTATGATTCCTTTAAAACTTTCATTTCAAGGATTTGGTCCTTATGTCAAACAACAAAACATCGATTTTGATGAATTAAGAAAAAATAAGTTATTTTTAATTTATGGTGAAACTGGGGCAGGTAAAACGATTATTTTAGATGCAATGAGTTATGCATTATATGGGAAAAGCAGTGGATCAATGCGTGGTGATTTTGAAACAATGCGTTGTCGCTATGCACCAGCGGATCTTCCTACGGAAATTTCCTTTACTTTTTCGGTGGACAATCATATTTATTGTTTTAAACGTAGTATCAAAGTGGCTCATAATCGAAAGGGTGAAGTAGTGTTTCACACAGCTATCGATGCTGGTGAAATTATTCAAGAGGAGTTTGTACCTTTTTATGAGAATCCTAAATTAAGAAATATTGAAGAAAAAGCAATCTCTTTATTACATTTAACCCATGATCAATTTTCAAGTGTTATTATGCTTCCTCAGGGTCAATTTGAGAAGTTTTTAATTGCCGATAGTGAGAGCAAGCAAGCAATTTTAAAAACATTGTTCGCTGTTGAAGATTATGAAGGGTATGCAAGTGTTTTAAATGAAAAAGTTAAAGAAATGAAACAACAAGTTGATGAACTTGAACTAAGAAAAGAAATAGCATTACAAAGCATTGGTCTTAATCAAATTGAGGCAATGATTGATTTGAAAGCATCTTTAAGCTTAACAATGAATGAAAAAAAGATTGAATTAGAAGAAGATAAAGTTCAATTAAATAAATTAGAAGAAAATTTAACAATTCAAAAACAAGTACATGAAACAAAACAAAGGTTGAAACTAGCAATTGATGCTTTAAAGATACATGAAGAAAAACGAGTGCAACGTGATCAAGAGGAACAAGAACTAAATGAATTAAAGGCAAAGCAACATAAATTACCGTTATTAAAACAATATAAGACGTTATCAGAAAAATTAAAGGATGATAAGACAAACTATTTAAAAGCAAAACTTAGTTATGAAGGTAAAATTGAAAAAGAGAAAGAATTATTAAAACAGCAAGATTTGTATGATCATAAATTAATTGGATTTGATGCTTTAACCTTATTGATTCATAAAATGGAAGATAGTAAACCAAATGTAAAGCAATATCAACTAGTTTTAAATGAGTTTGAAACAGTACAAACAAAGTATAAAGAATGTTGTCGATTGATAGAAAAACAAGCGAATGAATTAAAAAAAGATGAAGCAAGTCGCTTGGTTTTATTGAGTCGTTTAAAAACGATTGAAACAAGTGAAAAGATTTTATTGAATGATACAAAAGAAATCATCTTACTAGAGCAAGGTAAAAAATGGAATGAAACGTATTATGATACGAATCAACAAATACAAGAATTGAATCAAGAGATTGAAAATGATCAAGCAACACTTGTAAAAGAGCAGAAAATCTATGAACAGACAATCATTGCTCATGAAGCAGCATATCAAGAATATTTAGATAATAGTATAATTTCTTTATCTAAGTTACTAGTTGAAGGAGAAGCTTGTCCAGTATGTGGAGCTACACATCATCCTTTGACCCATATTGAAAAGCAACTTCATGAGGTAAAAGATTTAAACCAGTTAAAAGAAGATAAAGATCAAGCATATAAAAATGTTACAAGTTTAGAAATGAATTTAGAGGCAGAACGTAAAAAGATTATTTTATTAAAAGATAATGCCGAAAATATTCATCAACAAATTCTTACATTACTTGGTGGTGAATATAATTCAAACTATCACCAAGAGGTAAGCAATCGCTACAACGAACATATAAAAATTGTTGCAAACAAGGATGAAATATTAAAAGAACAGGCTAGTTTAGAAGAGAATTATTTGAGATTACAAAATTTAAACAAGGAAAGTGTTATTGAACAACAAAAGATTTCTGAGCAATTAGCAATTCTTAAAAGTCAAAAGACTTCATTAGAAAAACAACTCTATGAGCATATTAGTGATTTATTTACATTAGATTCACAAATCAAAGTGAAGATTAAAGAACAAAAGACATTGAAAGATGAAATGGATGCTTATGCAGTTTTAAAGAATGAGATAAAAATTGAAAATGAAAAAGCATTTGTATTAATCGAGAATTTAGATAAACAAATAAAAGAAAAAGAAAAGGAACAAAGAGAATTATATATAGAGTTAAAACAAGATATTCCTAAGACTTGTCAAAGCGTGGAAGAATGGTTAACTCATATTAATGTTTATGATGAGCTAGTTACAAAAGAAAAGATGATTCGTAAATACGATGATGAAACTTTACGTTTATCAACTATTATTAATCAAAATAAAGATAAATTGAATGGAATACCATTTGAAGATATTAAACTATTAGAAACAAATCTTAATGATTTAAAAATTGCTTATGAAGAAAAATCAAAAGAACTACGAATCATTGAAACAAAGTTAGAACAATGTCAAAGTGTTGAAATTACGATTCAAGATTGCATTTTAAAAAAGCATGAATTAGTTCCAAAATTATCAAAATTAACTGATTTCACAAAAGCAATTCGTGGAGATAATGGAGTAGGATTACAGCGTTATGTATTAGGAATTATGTTGTCCAATATTACAGCAAGTGCAAATCAGTTATTATGTTATGTTCACAATGGACGTTATCGCATTCATCGTAGTGATTTCTCAAGTGGAAGAATTAGAAAAGCTGGATTAGAACTATCAATCTATGATGCTTATTCGGGAAGTGATCGAAGCGTATTATCGCTCTCAGGCGGTGAAAAGTTTTTAGTGTCTTTGGCATTATCGCTTGCTCTATCAACAAGCATCCAAAGCCATAATGGTGGTGTATGTATTCAAGCAATGTTTATTGATGAAGGCTTTGGTTCTCTAGATGAGAATTCAATTGATGATGCTTTATTAGTCTTATCCTCGATTACTCATGGTAAGGGAATGATTGGAATTATATCCCATGTTGAGCAATTGAAATCAAACATTGAAACAGCAATTGAAGTATGTAAAACCAGTGATGGTTCATATCTTCACTTTCATAGTGGGGAATGAAGAAAGGAGTTTTATGAATCAAGCATTATTTGATATTATTAAAAACAGCAACAATATTGTTTTCTTTGGAGGAGCAGGAGTAAGTACCGAAAGTGGAATTCCTGATTTTAGAAGTAGCAGCGGAATTTATCAATCTCAAAAAAAATATCCATATCCTCCAGAAGTAATGGTTTCATCTGATTTTTTCTATGAATATCCTGAATTATTTTATGAGTTCTATTTTGAGAAAATGGTGTTTCCTAATGCACAACCAAGTGGTGCTCATATTGCCCTAGCGAAATTAGAAAAAATGGGTAAATTAAAGGCAATTATAACCCAAAATATTGATGGGTTGCACCAAGCAGCAGGAAGCGGAGAGGTATTAGAATTACATGGTAGTATCCATCGTAATTATTGTAAATCATGTCATAGTTTTTATGATTTGAATGATATGTTAAAACAAAAGGGGAAAGTACCTAAATGTAGTAAATGCGGAGCAACAATTAAACCAGATGTGGTTTTGTTTGGTGAATCGTTAAACAATGAAACCCTTGAAAAAAGTATTGATTATCTTAAACATGCTGATGTTGTGATTGTTGGTGGAACTTCGTTAGTGGTTTATCCAGCAGCGGGTTTACTACAATATTTTTCTGGGGATACTTTGGTTTTAATTAATCGTGACTGCACTAACATGGATGATAAAGCAAATCTTGTCATTCATGAAAAAATAGGAGAAGTATTAAAAGAAGTGGTGGATGCATTGTAAAAAACTATCAGTTGATATGATCAATTGTAGTTTTGTAAAACTTTCCTTTTCTACATACATAGCATAAAAAATGCACCTCCATTAATTTAATTAATAGGGTGCACTTCATTCTTAGAGGCTTTCTTTCTATCTCTAAAACAAGTATGGCTGTGGATGTAATTATTTACATTAGCAATCTGCTACAGCTACCACATAAACTCTACTAAAATCAAACTAAAAAGCAGCGTTTATAAGTCAAGCATAGTTTAACTGTTTATCTTTTCATTAATTTCATGAATCAACATCCCAACATGTTCTGGTACATGTGCATCACTTGCACTTTGTATTTGGACATGTTTTTCTTTAAATATTTTTAATAATTCATCACTTAAGCCTTTGTCTTTATGTTGATAACGATAAAAACATCCTCCATTATCTTCCGCAAACATATGATGTTCATTTAATAAATCACTTATTTCAAGATAAGTTGGGGTTAAATCATAACTTGGATAATAATTAAATAACTTAATTGTATCTGGATGAGCTACTCCATTAAATAAATCACTTTGAATTAATTCTTTCATTAATTCATAATAACGTCGATATATTTCATCATGATTTCTTGCATCCCATAAGATTCTTTTTGAAAAAGAAGCAATATCATAGGCAACATTATCAACAAAATGAACGGATCCAATTGCGAAATCATAAGGAAAAGATGCAAGTTCATTTTTTATAAATTCTTCATGTTGAGGGAAGAAGCATACTTCTAAACCAAATTTAACTTTAATCGGAAAACTTAACTTTCGCATTTCAATGATAAAGGATTGATATTCTTTTATTGAAATTAATTGTTTTTTCAAATACCATTCATCTTGTTTCTCATCAATTCCTAAAATATCTTGGTAAAGAGGTTGCCACTCAATAAAGCGATGGGTGTGCTCTAGTAACCAAATTTCATCAAGTTGCTTTGCCTGTGCTGCTTTAATGAAGTCCTGAAGCCCTTCAAGGGTGTAGGGACGTGATTCAAAGTGAATATGTCCATCAATCATCTGGTTTCACCGCCTTTTAAATATTATATCACAAAATAAGCAATGGATTGTCAGTAATAATTATGGTATTGTATATTATAGAAAAAGGAGTCGATGTTATGAAAAATAAAGAATGGTGGCAAAAGATAAAGCCTTGGACCATCTTATCAACTTATATTATTGTATTAACGGTAATCCTCTTAAATTTTATATCGGTTCTAAATTGGTTCTCATCGATTGTAAGTTTATTTGCTGCCTTATTTTATGGAATTGCGATTGCTTATATCTTAAATATTCCAATGAGCCGGATTGAACGACAACTTAAAAAGCTGTTGAAAGAGGATAGTTTCTTATCAAGAAAAGCCCGTTCAATTTCTATTTTATTAACAATTATCCTTGCCATTATCTTTTTCTTTGTAGTTGGTAGTATTATCTTACCAAGACTTGGAGAAAGTATTATTCAATTAGTTGATAATATGTCGAAGTTCTTCATAAATATTATTGCCAACATAAATGCAGTTCTTAAATATTTTCATATTAACTATACGTTAAAAGCAAATGAAAGCTTAATGGAAATTGCTAATTTACCTTGGGAAAATATGTTAAAACAAGGTCTAAATGCTTTAACAAGTGGTGCAAGTGGGGTTATGAATTCTACGATTGGTTTTGTAATGGAATTCTTCTTATGGTTTACCGGTTTTATGTTCTCATTTTATTTAATTAGTAATAAAGAAGGATTCATTACGCAATTTCGCAAAGTAATAGTGGTTGCTTTAAAAGAAGAAAAGGCCCAATATTTATTTGATTGTGGCACAAAAGCAAATCGAATCTTTTCAAGTTTCATCAGTGGCCAATTATTAGAAGCTTGTATTCTCGGCGTTATTTATTATGTAAGTATGAGAATCCTATCCTTTCCATTCCCTGAACTTATTTCTGCTTTAATTGCAATTTGTTCGATTGTACCAGTATTTGGTTCAATGTTTGCAATGAGCATTGGGGCAATTATGATTCTATCAATTGATCCGATGATGGCTTTATGGTTTGTCATCTTCTATCAATTGATGCAGCAATTTGAAGATAATGTAATCTATCCCCGTGTCGTTGGTAATTCAGTTGGTTTACCGGGCCTTTGGGTTTTATTAAGCATCTTTGTCTTTGGCGATTTATTCGGTGTAATCGGGATGATTATTGCCGTACCAACAACTGCATTTATCTATACAATGTTCTCTGATTTTATAAACAAAGTACTTAAAAAGCGTAAAATAAAAGTTGAATTAAATCAAATTAAACATATCGATTAAAAAAGCAGGTTCATTTTTGAACCTGCTTTTCGTTAATTACTACTTGAGGGTATGGGGCTACAATTCCTGCTTGGTCAAAGTGTTTTTTAATTGCTATCCTTAAATCGGATAACATCGCAAAACCGGTTGCGTTATCATCACTAAAGACAGTTGTTCTTAGATGTAAGGTACTTTCTTTAAATTCAATTAAACGCGTTATTACCAAAGGTACATGATTTTCAATATCTTGGGAAGAGCGAACATCTTTAAAACTTTGATGATTCTGTACTTCCTGATTGATGATATCCATTGCTAAATCAATATCCGTTTGATAATTAATGTAAACATCCAAATAATTTCCTTTACATCCAGTTTGTGATACATTTTCTAATACGGCTTTGTTCATTTCTGCGTTAGGAATAATTATTTTAGTTTTTTCAAAGGTTTCGATTACAGTATGCCGCATACTAATATCATAAACAATACCGGTATATTCACTATTATTTATTTTAATCAAATCACCTATTTTAAATGGTTTAAACATCATAATAATAATACCGCTGACAAAGTTTGATAAAGCTTCTTGAGCAGCTAGTCCAAAGACAACCGTTAAAGCACCACCACTTGCAAGTAAGGTAACACCTAATCTTTGTAGTGGTTTGATTTGCATTAAGATGGCATAGATTGCAAAGCCATAGACAATGATGTTTTTAATTCTTATCATAAAACTTGTTTCTTTTTTACCACCATGAAGGATAACTTTTTTAAGTAATTTAGAAACAACAATCGCAATGATTAAAATACATAAGGTTGTGAATAAAAAGCCTAAAAAGCCAGCTTCAAAGTAATGATTTTGTAATTGGTTGAAATACTTTTCCATAATAAATCACGCTCCTACCCATATTATACATGAAATTATATGGTATCGTATAAAAAACAAGTGAAATTGTGTGAATATGTTGATATAAATATAAAATGAGATATAATTATAAATATTGAGAGGTGCATCCCTTTGGAAATGAAAAGTAAGAATTTAAAAGTCAGAAATTTACCGCAAGATAAAGAACCAATTGACAAAATCAACTCCAAGCCGTATACCTTCATTTTTGTATTTTTGGTTATGGGAGCTTACATGATTATCACAAAGTATTATTTTTTGGGTATTCTAATCGTAGCTGTTTTTCTTTATAATTTATTCTTTATAAAAAATCAAGTGAATACTGAATTCTATGATAATTATGTTGTTTTCTATAATGAAAACGATAGTGAAGAATGTTATATTTTATTCTATGATGAAATTCGTGAATGGAAATATATTCGTGGTAGATTTGATGCTGATACTTTAGAAGTTACATTTCGTGATGGTAAAAGAGTAAAATTTAAGAGTTTATCTAAAAGCAAGATGTTAAAGCATTTTAGAGATCATGCCTTTCGTCTTGAAATCAAAAAAGAGAATAAAAAGAAAGCGGCTTCTCATTAACTGTTTTCTTTTTTCTTGAATTAAGTTATAATAGCCGTAATGCAGTTTTTGCTTATAAAGGGGTAATACCATGGATATTAATATTGAACAGTTAAAAACAGAAGTAAAAGAACAGTTAAAAGGCAAGTATATGAAAGTAGTTTTATTAGTTTTTATCACTAATCTAATATCTTTACTTTTGAATTTATTAGGAACACAGGTAAATGCTAATAATATGATCTTTGGATTATTATCATTTATTACATCATTAATTATGATTGTTGTAAATTATATCGTTCAATTTGTATTTCTTAAAATTGCTCGAGGTCAAAAGTTAAATCAAGAAGATATAGCTTTTGGTTTTAGAAGAATCTTTACGATTATTGGTTCAGCGTTATTAATTACTATTTTATCAACGCTTGTATTAATGATTGCGGCAGTTTTCTTAGGACCAATTTGGATTGCATATATGATTGCTTCTTATATGATTCAGTTGTTTTTCTTTATGTTACAAGGAGTTATTGCTTATGGCATCTATGATGGTAGTAACGGAGTATTTGATGCCTTAAAAGGTGCTTATAAACTAATTAAACGTCATTATAAGCCATTCTTAGCATGTACGATTCTTTACTTCTTAGTTAATATTGTTTTATCTTTAGGATTAAATATTTTTATTACATCTACTTTTGATGGTATCAAAGCAGTTGTGAATATAGATACAGCTTTAGTTTATTCTTTCTCACATGATTTAGGTATCTTTATGCTTTTAGTGGGAATTTATGCTGGAACGCAATTCGTATCGTCTATTATGCTTCCTTTTGTATATTTATCTTATGCAAATATTTATGAAAAGAGTAACAAGGAACAATTCTTTAATTACAATCCTAAATATCAAGTTAGTATCAAATAATAATATTATTGATTAAGGAATGACAAACGCATATACCAGAAAAGAGACTTTGTGCTCTTTTTTTTGTATTTTATATCTCATTTTGAGCCTAGCAACATATAATAGAATGTCTCGATGTAGGTTCATGCATAAATGAAGGGTTGAAGGAGGATATAAATGAACGTTTTGAATTATTTTTTAAACAGAAATATTATCTTTAGTTATGTTGCAAGTTTAAATGTTTCAAACGCTATCAAATCATCACGAATAGGAAATTTAGATGTTATCGTGACAGTGGATACAAAGGAGGGTGAAGTTCAAAGTGGAAGAGCGATGTATGTAAATGTTGTTGATGAAGCTCGCTATGAAAAGAATCATTTACTAGATATTGGTGAAAATAATGCAAGAGAACTTCATTTAGAGATGAATACAGGAAAACATACACTTGTATTAAGTGATGGAGATGGAGTCCATATACCAAGTGGAAACCATCACTGGATAACTTATCGCTTAGATGGAATTACACAAAAGAATGATCAAGTAGACTTTCATTTCGATGCGAATTCAAAGTATCATAAAATTGAAATTATGGTATCAGAGATGAAGCAGGCATCACTTGAAATATTTAAAACTAGAGTAAATGAAAATGGAGAACAGATGAATTGGAATATTCCGTCTTCTTTTACGATGCATTTAGTAAAACAAGGCTTTAAGAAGTCGTTTCAATTATCTGAGCGTAATGATTTCACTTATACAATTGAAGGGTTAGATATGGGAACTTATGAACTTAAGGAAGATAATGCGATGAATAAAAAATTTAGTTATCAATTTGATAATGGAACTCCTACAAGTAATCCATGGATTACCCTAAGTGCACAACAACATCAGTGTAAGGTAATTGAAGTTGTAAGTGAACATAATACATTAGTTGTTGAAAAGATGGTACGTGATCCTTATGGATGTCTTATAAAGCCAACAAGATGTTGTTTTAAGTTTCGTTTATTATCAAATGCTTTTGAACAAGTATATGAATTAAATGAACAAAATAATTACACACAAGTAATTGAAGATTTACCTTGTGGTTTAATGACTTTATGTGGGGATCATGCTAGTGAAAATCAGACTTCATATATTGTGAATGAATATCAAGAAACAATGAATGCTTGTTTTGAAGTAAGTCATAGTGGAACAAATCATGTTTTAATCATTGATTCACAAAATTGTAAGAATGAAAGAGAGTGTGGTAGTGGCTTAAGAATCAAAAAAGTGATTCGTGGTGATAATGGATGTTTAAGTAAGCCTTGTATAAGCGATAGTTTTAAATGCATAGTGAAGGGTTGTGGAACCTGTGATATATTCAATCTTAATGCATCAAATAACTGGTGTGTGGATCTAAATGTAGCCTGTGCTGGTTATTATGAAATATGTGAGGCAGAACAGTGTGATTATTATTGTGAATACATTATAAATGGTGGATCACCACTTAGTAATGCTTGTATACAAGTTGATGGAATATCAAGAGATGAAGTAATCATTGTAAATGAAGTTAAAAGTCGTGGAAGAATAAAAATCAGTAAGTTATTGAAGAATGAAAATGGCGACTTAATTTGTCCTGAAGAAAATATGTGTTTTAATGTAACATTAAAAAGTTCCTTTTTCCAAGAAACATACATTCTAAATAAAAAGAATAATTGGTGTGTATCGATTGATAATTTAAGACTTGGAAGTTATGAAGTAAAGGAACAATATATGGAAGGTTATTGTAGTTTTTATCTTGTGAATGGAACTTGTATGAAGAATGCTCGTGTAATTTTAGAAGATAATAAATGTTTTGATGTAATGATTGTAAATGAAGAACTGCGTAGTGAAATTGGAATGTTAACTATTTGTAAATATTTAAAAACAGCGAATTGTGAATTAGTTAAGCCAACGGGTAATGAATGTTATGAAGTTAGTATTCGTGGTAAAAATGATGTTAGAAGTTGTATTTTAAACGCAGATAATTTATGGTCCGTTCATCTTTGTGACTTAAAGGAACAAACCTATCAAATTTGTGAAGTAAATCAATCAGGATTAGTTGCTTATTTAGTGAATGGGAATGAAACTTGTGAGGCAGTAGTAACAATGAAGGATCAAAATCAAGAGGTTGCTGTGATAAATGAGGAAGAACAACGTGCGGAATTAAATATCTGTGTGTGGATGAGATATTGTGATGATCAACTTTGTATTCCAAATGAAAAACATGGCTTTCAAGTTTTAGTGGAAGGAAGAAACTTTAGTTGTGAAGCACTTTTATGTGAAGAAAATAATTGGAATGTTAACTTTGATGATTTACCGCAAGGCAAATATCGAATTTATCAAAAAGATGATTATGGATACCGTTTAAGTTATCAAATTGATGGCTGTGAAAAACAATATGCGAAAGTCACAATCGGCAAGGAAGATATTCAAGTAAATATCATTAATACGCTTCGTGATTGTTATGGTAAGGTAAGTATTCATAAATGTATTAGTGAAAATGGTGAATTATTAACACCAGATGATGAGATGAATTATGAAATACAAGTAACTGGTCGTCGTTATAAGAAATGTTTTAATTTGAACGCTGAGAATAAGTTTGAAATAGATTTAGATGATCTTGAAGCAGGAAATTATGAAGTCATTGAGTTACATGAAAATCCGATTTATTTTATGATCAACGGAATTCAAAAAAAGGATGGAACATTTTGTGTAGGAAGTGAGCCAATTAAGCTTGTTATTATAAATGAAGAAGAAAAATATCCAGAATTAATTATCGATAAATATATACGAGATGAAAGTGGAAATCTTAATAAACCAAGTAAAGAAGAAGAATTTGAAATTGTGATTGAAGGGATGCGTTATCGTGAGTATTTCATCTTATCCTGTGCAAACAATTGGCGATTGTGCCTTACTAATTTATGTTCAGGAGCATATCACATTGGCGAGCGTGAGTGTGGTTATTCTATCTGTTTTTTAAAGAATGATTGTCCTCAAGAAACAAGCGAGTTCTTCTTAGATAAGGAAGATATAACGATGAGTTTAATCAATGAATATATATCGTTACCATGTGTTCAAATATGTAAACTAATTAAGGATGAATGTGGAGAATACGTTCAACCTAAGAAAGAGGAACGATTTGAGGTTATGATTCAAGGAGATGGATTTATTCAACGATATGAATTAAACCATCATAATAATTTCACAAAAGTTATTGATGATTTACCTTGTGGAAGTTATCAGATTAAAGAAGCCTATGATCCTAATTATGATGTATCATTTAGAATCAATGATAATGAATGTGATTGTGGCGAGTTTATCGTTGATCAAGATGATATTGAAATACTAGTGATTAATCAAGATGTTCTGTTTGGGGAAGTAAGCATTTGTGCTTGCCGATTATTGGGTGATGAAATCTCTTCCCCAAATCAAAAGGATATCTTTCACATTGATTTTGATAATTGTGAGGAACTTGTACTATGTTGCGACAATAACTTTTCTTTAAGTCAAGATCAACTGAAATATGGCACTTATGTTATTGATGGGGGAAAAGAAGGCTATAAAGTATTTTATGAAATAAATGGTTGTATCCAAGAAACCGGAACATTTGTCTTAAATCAGGATGTTAACTGCATTCGTTTGTTATATGAGAAAATCAGTTTTAAAGGAAGTTTGAATATTGATAAGTACGTTATGGTAAAAGGTTCAATGTTTAAACCAAATGACGATGAGGTTTTTAATGTAAGTGTTATTGGGGAGAATTATCAAAAACAATTACGCTTAAACCAAGTTAATAATTTCTCTTATCAGCTCATTGATTTAGCGGATGGAAAATATGAGGTTAATGAATTAGGTGATAATAAGGTAACCTATATTGTAAATGGAGGAGAGGAAAGCGTTCGGGCTATCATAATGATAGCTGGTAATGAAAATAAAGTTAAAATATTAAATCATAAAGAAAGTACGAAAGGATCAATTGAATTATGTAAATGGATTCGTGATCAGCAACATCAATTAAATAAACCAGTCGGGAATGCATCTTATCGAATGTTGATTAGTGGACCAAATTATAATAAAACAATCGTCCTTGATCAAGATAATAATTGGTGTGAAACAATCGATCAACTTAACCAAGGAAGTTATGTAATTGTTGAACTGGATCAAGAAGATGTGACTTATATTATCAATGGTGGTAGCGAAGTTGATAAAGCGGTGGTTAGTGTGAATCAAAACAGCAATGAAGTAATGGTAATTAATAATCCTCCATTAGTGATAAATGGTAGCATAGAACTTTTAAAACAAATTCGTGATGCAAGTGGCCAATTAGTTTTACCGAGTGGAAATGTTAGTTATCGAGTACGGATAAATGGAAAAGGTTTTAATAAAATAATTGCTTTGGATCAAGATAATAATTGGCATATAGAATTAGCTAATTTGTCGAATGGTAGTTATGTAATCGATGAACTAGATGAAGAAGATGTGAGTTATATTGTGAATGGGGGCAATGAGGTAAATCACGCGGTTGTCTTTGTTGAAAACAATGAAAATGGAGTTCTCATTATTAATCCTGAACAAGTGATAAAACGCGGCAACATTCGCATTTGTAAATATAAACGATTAAATAATGGTCAACTTGTTCGACCAAGTAATCAAGACACATACGAAGTTCATGTTTCATCAACTGCTTTTAATGAAATTTATGAATTGAATTATGCAAATGATTGGTGTGTTTTAATTGAAAATTTAATCACTGGTTCTTATGTTCTAAGTGAAGTAAACCATCATGGGGAAGTAAGTTATCGTATCAATGGGGGAAGTGAAGTTGATTATGGTGTGGTCGATGTTAACCAAAATGAGAATAGTGTTATGATGATTAACACTAGCTGTGATCAACAAAAGGATCAAATAAATGATTTTCAAATGGAGGAACAAAAAGGAATCAAAATAATAATTGAATAAAGTCATAGGCTGTAACGAAAGAAATAGTTTATATAAAAAATACGCCATTCGACGTATTTTTTATTTCAAATGATTAAATATCAATTGAAGCCAACTACTACGATAAATAGGCAATTTTTTCATTCTTGACTTAACAAAATGTAAGTGCTATCATCAGGTGAGGGAAGGGGACGATTCAAATGGTGTATTTTATCACCGCTTATTGTATGCAATCTAAAATTAATTTTTTAAAGAATAAATGGCATTTCAATAAAGCGGATTAGTTTATTGTGAAATTCATATAATTAAAATGGAGGAGATTTTATGAAGAAACAAGTAATTATTAGTTGCTTATTTTGCATGTTATTAAGTAGTTTGTATCTTGCACCTATAGAAGCAAAGACAAATGACCCTGTTCCAAATATTTGCACAAATGAAAAGTTTATAAATATGGATGATGTTATTAATGTTGAAGTTATTGGTGGAGAAATATATATAGATGTCTTTACTGAATTAGATTCTTCTCGTCCTGTTCCTTATGATATAGGTAAATGTCCACAAAGTATTAAATATGTTACGAAGAAGTTATCTAAAGCGGAGTTAGTTAAACTTAAAAATGAGTTAGCAACTCAAGAAGCGATTACAGATGGAATTTTCTCTTTAATGTTCGGTGGTGGAATTGCGACATCTCTTGTTATTGGTACATTAACTGCTGCTACAAAAAATATGACACTTGCAGCTATTGAAAAAGCACTAGATGGACCTAATAAAAACAGTTATACTTTGACTTCTAAATTTCAATGTGAAGAATCATGGTTAGGAAATCGGGGAACTGTCCATCGTTATAGATTAATAAGCGTAAAGGTTTCATAAGTATGATAAAGACATTATTGAAACTATACATGATTGGATTTGCATTCGTTATCTTTGCTGCACTTTTCATACTACCTAATACAAGTTTATTTTTGCTTGCATGTTATTTAATTCTCTTTGTGATAGGGATGGTTATCATTTACATGGAAAGTACAATAGGAAAGTTCATTTATGAATTAATTATTTGCTTAGGAATCGCATCATTAGGGTTGTTTTCTATGTATAAAACTAAAAGTTTTGAAGGAAGTAACACTCTACTAATGCTGATTGTACCAATTCTAATTAGCACCTATCGCATTCTAAAAGAGGATGCAACGAATAAGGAATAGTCTATAAAAAAATACGCCATTAGACGTATTTTTTTGTATCATTTGATGATAATTCAAATGGGTTTATTTTGAGGGATCAAGGATATAAATGAATTTCGTATTCCCTTGCATTGCATCATCTTTCAAGGCAAAACTATTATATTCATTTCCTAGTTTTAATAATAATTTAACTTGATTTGTTTTATTCTTTAAATCATTGTTGATAAAGTTTGTAATGGGGGTAATTCCTTCTTGATTAAATTTATTCATTCCATTTTTTAAAGTGGTCGAACCAGCTTGTAATTGTGTTGATGCATTCATAAGTTGATTGCTAGCTCCATTTAATTTATTTGTGGCATCTTGAAGGGAATTTAAACCTTGATTAAACATTGAACTACCATTAGCCAAATCATTTACTTTAGATAATAATGGAGAAAGGGTAGATAACTTACTAGTAATCTGACTCGTCTTTTGGTTCAGAGAAGTTAAATTTGTATTTAAGTCATTAACCCCTTGAAGGATGTTTGTTAAGTATTGCTTCTGTACTTCAATTCCTTTTATATTTGCTACTATGTCTGGATTTGCTTCCCAATCTTGTACTTTTAACATTGCAATACTTTGATCTAGTGTTTTAATGACACTGGGGATAACACTTGTACTTGCTTGATCTAAGGTATTACTTGATGTTGATAATTTATTTGTCGCTTGTGCTAGTTGATTGAATGCAGGAAACATGTTTGACACTGAACTTAAACCACTATTTAATTGTTGAATACCATTATCAATCATTTGATATTTATTCTTTAAATCATTTACTCCGGTATTTAATTGATTCATTCCTTGATTAAATTCTGAATTCTTTGAATGATACGTTATAAGCCCTTGACTCAATGAGTCTGAACCTTCTTGTAAAGCATTAGCAGCACTTGTTAACTGGGTAACTTTTTCACTTAATGCATCACTTTGATTTAAAATTGATAGGTCATCAAGATCAAATAATTTAGCGGTTATACCACAATATATACTATTTTGTTTAAATTTAGTCGTTTCATATGTAATCGTAATATTATCTAAATCAATCGAGTCACTATCAATACTTTTAGATAAACCTGGTGAGGCTAGTCCGATTACAGCGCTTGTCTTACCGTTATCAATTACTTTACCATTCGTTATATGAATATTCTTATTTTCTTGCATTGATAATGTAGTTGTTGCGGCAAGGACAAAAGGAGTATAGATTGTTTGATTATTTATTGTATGAACTTCATGATTTTCAAATGATAATTTAATTTTAACACTACCACGTTTTCCTTCCATATCTTTTGCTTTCATTTCTTGATCATTTAAATAATAAGTTACTTTTATCGAGATAGGCAAAGAAAGAGCACTTTTACCTTGATAATAGATATCTTTTCCTTTTCCATTCCAGATAATTGAATCACCATTTTGAATGAATGTTTCTTTGCCTCCAGTATTTTTAATTTCACTTAGATTACTCTTATCTTGTATCTTACCTTTTTCATCAATCTTTAAATGTTCACTTACTTCAACATCTTGATTTGTTCCATATTCATCGAAACGAGTATAAACAGTTTCATCTTTTTCTTTTGCATATAGTGTAATTGGGGTAAAACCAATTACAAAGGCAAGTGTTGCACTTAAACTTTTTTTAATTGTTAACATATTAAATACGCTCCTTCTTTTTAAAACCAAATGTGGTTTTAGTTATAATTTTATCAAATGTTAATAATAGCGATGGAAGAATTACAATAACGACAACCATTGAAACAATTGCACCTCGAGATATTAAGGTACATAGGGATGAAATCATTTCTAACTTTGAATAAATACCAACCCCAAAAGTTGCCCCAAAGAAACAAAATCCGCTGACTAAGATTGAATTCATCGATTGATCTAGAGCAGAGTGCATTGCTTCTATCTTGGCTTGACCATTCACTCGTTGTTCTAAATATTTTGTCGTCATTAATATTGCATAATCAATTGTTGCTCCTAATTGAATGGTACCGATGACAATCGATGCAATGAAGGGAATGGTGGTGTTGGTATAGAATGGAATACCCATGTTAATAAAGATAGCAAGTTCAATTCCTGCAACTAATAAAATCGGTAAAGAAAGGGAACGAAGAACAAAAATCATAATGATAAAAATGACGAGAGTAGATGCTACGGTAACATTTTTAAAATCTTCATCACTGATTGTTACTAAGTTTTTCATTAAAGGTCCCTCACCAGCGACAATTGCATGTTTATCATAATCTTTCACAATCTTACTTACTTGATTAATTTGTTTATTTAAAGCATCGGTAGCAATAGGATATTTAGAATTAATTAATGCTAATTGATATTGATCGTTTTCAAATTTACTTATCGTGTTTTGACTTAATAAGGCTTCATTAATTCCTAAATCGGATAATTTAGAGAAACTTAAGGTTAAATCAATTCCATCAATTTTTTCAATTCGATTCATCATTTCACTAACTTTCTCATTACTTAAATTCTTATCAATCATTAATATTTCTGGTGAAACAATTTTGAATTTGGTTTTAAGTTCTTGATTTGCGATACAACTAGATAGATCACTTGGTAATGTTTTATCTAGGTTGTAATAAATTGATGTGTGATTATTACCATACCATGCGGGTATAATTAAGAGTAGAAAGATAATGAAAATTGCTTTATAATGACGAATCACAAAATCTTTCACACTGGTAAACTTAGGAAGCCATACTTTATGAATTGTTTTATCAATCGCTTTATCAAAGATTAATAATAGACAAGGGAATAACACAAGGACGCAAAGAACGCCAAATGCTACACCTTTTGCCATAACGATACCAATATCTCTTCCAAGCGTTAAATTCATTGTGCAAAGGGCAAGGAAACCAGCTATTGTCGTTAAAGAACTACCGATAACTGAAACAAAGGTTTCATGTAATGCAAATGCCATTGCTTCTTCCTTATCTTCATACGTTTGTTTTGCTCTTTCGTATTTATGATATAGAAATATTGAAAAGTCAGTTGTTACTCCCAATTGTAGAATTGAGGCAATCGCTTTGGTAATATAAGATATATTTCCAAGAAAGACATTGGTTCCCATATTAAACAAAATGGCAATTCCAATATTTAATAATAATAGAAAAGGAACTAAATACGAATCTAGGGATAACATTAAAACAATAATACATAGCAATACAGCAATTAAAACATAGATGGTAATTTCTTGATTTGATAAATTCATCGTATCAAGGACGGTAGCACTCATTCCACTTATTTTTACGTTATCATGAGTGATTGATTTTATTTTAGTTACCGCATCTAATGTAACTTGATTTGAAGTTGATTCTTTAAAAGTAATGAACAATAGGTTTGAATCACCTTTAATTACTTTGTCTTTTAAATTGGAAGGAAGAACTTCAATTGGTATATTAATTCCAGTCGCATCATAGATGCTCATTACTTGATCTACACCATCGATTTGTCTTATTTTACTTTCTAATTCTAAGATATTTTTTGCATCCATCTTATCAACAATTGTTAGAGAAAAGGCACCCATATTGAAGTCTTCACTTAATATCTTTTCACCTTTCATTGTGTCAATATCATCAGGTAGATACACTAAAACATCATAGTTTATTTTTGTTGCGCGAATACCGATGATAGCTGGTATTAGTAATAAAATAGTCAAGATAATAACTCGCTTTTTATTACGACAAATAAAGCGACCAAAGTTTTTCATTGATAATTCCTCCTTAAATGACCACTGGTCAGTGAGTATCCTAACACAATAATGACCACTGGTCAATAATTATTTTATAGAATTGACTTATCGTCATTTTTAATATAGAATGCAATCTATAAGAGGTAAGTTATGAATAAAATTAAGAGTAAAATTGAATCGAATAAAAATGAAAAAGAAAACAGTATTTTAGATACTGCTTTTGACTTATTCACTAAGAAAGGCATTAATAAGACATCCATTCAAGACATTGTCGATCAAGCGGGTGTGGCAAAAGGAACTTTCTATTTATATTTTCATGATAAATATCAATTACAAGATCGATTAATTGGTCAAAAATCAGCACAATTGTTTCAAGATGCATTACAATCTGTGAATCAACAAAAAAATGATTCGTTTGCAAAAGGTATTATAGCGGTAATTGATTATGTGATTGATGAATTAGTTAAGGATCAAAATTTACTTGCTTTTATAAGTAAAAACTTATCACTTGGTTTATATAGTGAAAAGATTACGAAATTAATCGATGAAAATGCATTAGGACTACATGATACCTTTATGAAAAGCATGAAAATGCATCATCTAAAACTAAAAAATCCTGAAGTAACTTTATTTATGATTGTCGAGTTAGTTGGATCAACGTGTTACAGTTGTATTATGAAAGGCGAACCTTTATCAATGGAGGATTACAAACCATTTTTATATGAAACGATTGCGATGATGTGTCAGGAATAATTCATACTACCTGACTTTGAAAGGGCTTACCTTTTGGGATATGTTGTAAAATTATGTATTTTTTCGCAAAAATAGAAAAAAGGTTAAGAAATCCTAGAAAAACAAGCAGATTCGTTCTATAATGATAGATGAAGCAAAAGGAGGAAATGAAATGACAAAACAGTTTATGTCAATGGACGGTAATACTGCCACTGCACATTGTGCCTATGCCTTTACCGAATTGACTGCGATTTACCCAATTACACCATCTTCACCGATGGCGGAAGTTGTTGATGTTTGGGCTAGTCAAGGCCGCAAAAACATTTTTAAT
>JAVWEY010000027.1:0-22775 GCA_036641395.1 Erysipelotrichaceae bacterium | reverse complement strand
TAACCCTAAAAACCAACGATATGCTATATTTACTTTTATCTCTTCGCACGTTCTTCTCATGGAGTTAATACCAAACGTTATATTAATAAAAAGCATTTTAAAAAGTACCACAGGATCTATACTTGGTCTTCCAAAATCACTATAAAGATTCTCAACCAATGGATAAATGTAATTCCAATCGATTGCTTCTTCTAGTTTTCTTACCATGTGATCATGCGGTACTATATCATTTAATGTGTATAAGATAAATCCATCTTTCTTGCGATTATTTCTTCTTGTCATAGCCATGTTTATCACTCCTAGCTCGCACCTTAATTATACCATTTTTGAGTGTATTGTTGCATATAAAAAGCAAGAAGAGCCTCAAAGTTTTGCGAACTAGGTAGAAGTCATCTTCTTGCTTTATTATTTTATCATATCTTACACTCCAGTTAAAGAAAAAACTGTCGATTTTGTATTTCTACTTTGTCAACAGTCTGAAAGATTCCCTTGGGAATCTTTTTTAGTCGATTATTTTTCTGAACAATTCTATGTTTTCTTTAAATGAATGATGTGAATCAAAGAGGGATGAACTACCAGCAACAAAAACATTGGCTCCCTTTTCTTTCATAATGCGAGCATTTTCAAAACTTACATTACCATCTACTTCAATATCTAGGTTAATTTCATTTTGAATACAATATTTACGTAAGTCTTTTATCTTATCGAGCGTAAAAGGAACAAGTGGTTGGCCTGCAAAGCCTGGATAAACTGTCATTATAGTTACCATATCAATCATTGTGAGGTAAGGATATAAGGATGTAATATCACTATCTGGTGATATTACAATGCCAACTTTACAACCTTTTTCTTTGATTTGATTAATTAGAGAAATTGGATTTGGACTCATTTCAATATGGAAACTTAAAATATCATTTTTGTTTAATTGAAAATAATTTGCTTTAATTTCAGGGCGAACAACCATTAAGTGAATATCAAGAGGTAAGTTTGTTTTTTGATGAACTTTATTAATAAAGTCTGGACCTAAAGTAAAATTCGGTACAAATTCTCCATCCATGATATCGATATGAATGGCGTCAACAGCATAATCTTCAAAATCTTTAATTGTACTCTTAAAATCGAGCCAATCTCCACACATGATGGAAGGTGATATTTTTGATTTCATAGTTTGCCTCCTTATTACATTGTCATTATATCATAACATATTTTAAAACGATGGTAAAATGTAATTTATTGTTATATACTATTGTCATGATATTTGAGGAAGAGAGGATGAAATGATGATAAAAGCAATTGTATTTGATATGGATGGGGTATTGATTGATAGTGAACAACATTACCAAAATAGGACAAAAGAATATTTAAACCATTTAGGGATTGATGTTGATCGTAATAAATTAAATAAATTAGCAGGAGGTTCAAAGAATCACTATGACGCCTTTATGAATGATTTATTTATCGGAACTAACTTAACTATTGAAGATTTCGATGATGGTTATACAGAATATTATAAGAATGAAAAAGTAGACTTAAATAAAATCCTATTTGATGGTGTTCGTGATATTTTACCATATATAAAAGCACAAGGATTTCGTATTGCCTTAGCTTCTTCATCACAGTTGTGTTATATTGAAGAAATGTTAGATACTTGTCATTTGCGTGAATATTTTGAAGCAATCATGAGTGGGGAAATGTTTCATGAATCAAAACCTAATCCAGAAATTTATTTAACGATGGCAGATCATTTAGGTTTATTACCTAGTGAGTGTATCGCAATTGAAGATAGTACATATGGTTTAACATCCGCACATAATGCAGGGTATTATGTTGTTGGAAAACGTGACGATCGTTTTGGTTATAACCAGAGTATAGCCGATGTTTTATTTGATGATTTTAATGAACTAAAGAATATTTTATCAGATTTTGTGGATAAATAAGTAACATGAATAAACGTCTTAAGGGGAATCTATTCATCTTACTTACAGCTTTTTGTTGGAGTTTGGCAGGTTTGTTAATTCGTTTAGTGAGTTGGAATGGGACACTAATTGCCGGTGTTACATGTTTGATTGCCTATGTAATGGTCAGCATATATCGAAGAAGCTTTAAAGTTAAATTCACTAAGTTTGTGGTATTTACGGCTTTTTGTTCTTGTATGACAAATTTGACTTTCGTTTACGCGAATCAGATGACAACCGCAGCAAATGCGATTGTCTTGCAATATGTTTCACCCCTTTTTTGTTTATTATATGGATGTTTGTATTATCGTACAAAACCGACAGTGAAACAGTTTCTAGTTATTATGATGGCACTATCTGGTCTTGTTTTATTCTTTTTTGGAAAGTTAGATCAAGGCGCAATGCTGGGAAATTTATTAGCAATTCTTTCTGGTGTGTTTTTTGGTGCAGTATTTTTTCTTAATACCTTACCAAAGGCAAATCCACTTGATTCAACGATGATATCTTATATGTTTCAAATCTTATTAGCATTACCTTTTTTTGTTTCGATTCCGCCGGTATCTTCAAAGGCGTGGATTGCGATTTTACTAATTGGCTTGATTCAAATGGGTCTTTCAGGAATCACCTTTGCGATTGGAATTCGAAATACAGATAGTATATCAGCAAATTTAATTGGATTATTAGAAACAATTATGAGCCCCTTATGGGTATTATTAGCTTATGGTGAAAAGCCTGGAACGTATGCCTTATTTGGCGGTAGTTTATTACTAGGTGCGGTTGTTCTTAATATTGTCTTAGGTCAACGGGAAATTAAAAAAGCAAAAATGAATCTATAATTATCTGTTTAAATAGTTATATTTAAAGATATTACGAATCTAAGGTAATTGTAATATAGAGTTAAAAAAAACAATCTTGCGATTGTTTTTTATGTGCTTATTCTGGATCAGTGTTTATATAGTTTTCAGTTTTACAAGCAACGTTTGCTTTAAATGCGCCATATAGAGGATGCTTTTCCCATAAATGCAAATCAGTTGTTACTTTATCTGCAATGATTTGGAAGAATGGTAAACAATATAAGGGAGCAATTAATGAGTTTGTTGCGAATGGCATACGAATTGCATGAGCATCATCAACGGATTTATCGTTTGTGATAATAAATGCTTTATCGCTAATTTGACGAACGGCATGATATATTTCAATCATTCGTTTACTACATTGATCATCACCATCAATAAAGAATAATGTATAGTTTGGTGTCAACTGTAAATTAGGTCCGTGGATGAATTCTTCTGCTTCATAAGCAACACTTGGAATTTGAATAGTTTCACCAATTTTTAATGCACCTTCCATAGCTGTTCCATAACTTGCCCCAAATCCACAAACATAAGCAGATGTCATTGAAGTTAGTGCTTTATAGTTTGTTTGATAGAAAGCAAGTGTTTCTTCGATGACAACTTTATGAGCATCGCCACATTTCTTTATTTCTGCTTTTAAAGCGTTAACTTCACTCTCGCTTAGTTTCTTTTTCACAAGAGCTGCTTCTAATGCGAATAGCATTAAGAATTCTGCAAGTGTTGTTACACCTTTTGTAACATAACCAACAGTTTCAATTCCAACACCATATTCAATTAAAGTATCTGCATAATCTTTAAAGTCTGAGTTTAAGTTTCCTGTAATACCAATTGCTTTTTTACCCATTTCTTTAAGTTTTTCAAGTGCGGCAATTGAATTAGTTGAATAACCACTTTGGCTAATTACAAATGCGAAATCTTCATCTGTTAAATTGTTTTCATAGTTAGTAAATGTAAAAGGAGTTACTATCTTAATTTCTACTCCCATATAGTGTCGCATAAAGGCACGAGCACAATTACTACCATTACAAGATGAACCAGATGCGATAATCCAAATTGTTTTATAGTTACCTGAAGTGAAAGCGTCAACCAAAGTTTTTGTTAATTCTTTTGAACGATCTACATTCTTAATCATACATTCTGGTGATTCTAAAACATAATCCATCATCGTCATTTTCTTTTCTGCTGTTTCTGACATAATAATCCTCCTCTTGTCATATTGTCATGATATATTTATTATAGCATAACTATATTATAAATAAAGAAAATATATGAATAAAAAAAATTAAGAAAAGTTTTAATTTGCAAATAGTCTTTTATAATTCAAATAATTAATAATAAATATTATAAACTAATAAATAGTGTTATAATAGCCATTTTCATTGTCAATACATTATTAGGACGAAATGTTAATAATATGTAACTACATATTGACAAATGGGTGAATTGAAATATAATAAGAGTATATTAATGAAACGCTTACATAAAGCGTGAGGAGCGATGGATATGGGAGAACCAAATATTGTTTTGACGAGAATTGATAATCGTCTAGTTCATGGACAAGTAGGAAACGCATGGGTAGGTCAATGTGGGCCAAATTTAATTGTTGTGGCAGATGATGTTGCTTCAAAAGATGCAGTACAACAATCATTAATGAAAATGACTGCTGATTCAGGTCATTGTGGAATTCGATTCTTTACTTTAGAAAAAACGATTGAAATTATTCATAAAGCGAGTGCGAAGCAAAAAATATTCTTAGTAGTGCGTACTCCTAAGAGTGCACGTATCTTAATTGAAGGTGGTGTACCAATTAAAGAACTAAATGTTGGTAACATGCATTTCAGTGGTGATAAACATGTTCATTTAGAAAGTCATGTTTATGTAGATGATGAAGACTTAGCTGATTTTGAAGCAATTAAAAAAATGGGTACTAAGATTTACATTCAAATTGCACCTGGTGATAAGAGATATAACGTTTAATTTGGTTTCTAAGTATAAATATGGTTAGGGATATATTTATGCTTTAAACAATAAAGGATCGTAATCGATCCACTAGAAAGAGGAGGAATATTTTTATGGGATTAGAGATTACATTAATCCAAGGTATTCTACTTGCAGTTGTAGCATTCATTTGTGGAGTTGACCAGTGCTGGGAAGCATTCTACTGGTTCCGCCCAATGGTTGTTGCATTCTTTGCGGGTATTGTCTTGGGGGATATGAAACTTGGAATCGCAGCTGGAGCTGTATCCGAATTATCATATCTAGGTCTTCTAACAGTAGGTGGTACCGTTCCACCAGATCCACTAATGGCTGGTATGATGACCGTAGTTATCGCCTATACAACAGGTAAGAGCGCAGAAACAGCTTTAGGATTATCTTTACCATTTGCTTTATTGGCACAATGGATGGGTATTTTCTTTAACACAGTATATGCTGGATTCATGAAACCTTTGGAAAAAGCAGCTGCTGAATTCAAATTTAATAAATTCAAAAACACAGTTTATTTAGCAATCGTTATTAAAGCAGGATGTACTGCATTATTAGTATTCTTAGCAGCTTATGGTTTACAAGAGCCAATCGCAAACTTCGTTAATGCATTCCCTGAAAAATTAATTAATGGATTCAAGATCGCCGGAGGTATGTTACCTGCAGTCGGACTTGGTTTATTATTAATGGTAATGTTGAAAAAAGAAAATGCTCCATATTTATTTATTGGTTTCTTAATCGCAACATTCACAAACGTTGGAAATGTACTTCCAATCGCAGTTGCTGGCGTTGCAATTGCTTATATTGATTACATGTATGATCAAAGAATGGCAAAAGCATCTCCTGCAATAGATGAAGGAGGATCAGACGATGACGGTATCTAGAAATAAACTTACAAAACAAGATATTAATAAAATGAGTCTTTACTCAGTAATTGAACAATCATGCTTTAGTTTTGAACGTATGCAAGCCGCAGGTTTCACACTTTCAATGATGCCAACTTTCAAACGTATTTATGGTGATCAAAAAGAAGAAATTGCAGCAGCTATGTTAAATAACATGGATTTCATCAATACAGAACCACATATGGCTACATTCCTTATGGGACTTGTAGTTGCCATGGAAGAAAATGGTGAAGATCGTGAATTAATCAAAGGTATTAAAACTGGTTTATTCGGACCTTTAGCAGGACTTGGAGATGCAATCTTCTGGTTCACATTATTACCTATTTCCGCAGCTATTTGTTGTTCACTTGCAAAAGAAGGATCTGTTTTAGGACCACTTCTATACATTGGAATTTGGTTTATCGGAGCTATTTCTCGTATTTGGTTCGGCCGTTTAGGTTACACTTTAGGTGTTAAAGCCGTATCTAAAATCTCTGAAAATGCCAATGCAATCACAAAGGCAGCTGGAATTCTTGGTGTTATGGTAGTTGGTGGATTAATTCCATCTTATGTAGCATTTGGATTTGCAGAAAAATTAACCGTAGCAGGTGGAGTAAATGTACAGAACGTATTTAATGGTATCATGCCTAATGTATTACCACTTGGCTTCGTATTCCTAATTTACTATTTATTCAAAAAGAAAAATGTTAACGTTATCGCTATGATTATTGGAATCATTGCTATATCTATTGGTTTCTCATTCCTTGGATGGATGTAAAAATTAAGAATTAATAGATGCCCCTTTTGCTTGTATGCTATAGCTTAAGGGGCTTTCTTTATATGAAGGAGGAAAGAATGATTAATTTTAATGAAAAAACAATGTTAGAAAATGGTGCATATATTTATAATCAAAGAGATAAAATAGAGGGCATTGCCGATCAGGTTTGTAAAGAAGGCTTTGATAATATCTTCTTTACTTCAAGCGGTGGCTCACAGGCAATGATGGATCCATTTTGGGATATGGTAAATGAGATGAGTGATATACCTGTATATCGTATGTTATCTGCTGATTTACTTGCAAGTGGACACAATCAATTAAAGAAAAACACGATTGCTTTTATGGCGAGTAAGTCTGGAGATACGAAAGAAACATTAAAAGCGGCTCAATTATTAAAAGATAAAGGAGTTCGTATTATTTCGGTTATTGGAAAGAGTAATTCACCACTTGAAATGATGAGTGATCATAGTATTATTTATTTAGAGGGTAGACCACAGGAATTAGTTATGTATTTATTAATTGGTCGTATTTTATATGATAAAGGATTCTTTTCAAACTATCAAAAATTTGGCGATGAATTAAAAAACTTACCTGCTGTATTAGTATCAGTTCGTAAAGCAGCAGATGAAAAAGCCATTGATTATGCGAAAAAATACTACAAGGAACCTTATAATATTTGGGTTGCTTCTGGTAATCTTTGGCCAATTTGTTACGCTTATGCTATGTGTGTGTTAGAAGAAAGTCAGTGGATTCGCACTAAGTCTGTTACATCTCCAGAGTTCTTTCATGGAACTTTAGAATTAGTTGAAAAAGATGTCTGTGCAACTTTACTAGTTACGGAAGGGAAAACCCGTGAACTTGATTTACGTGTTAAAAAGTTTTTAGAAACTTATAGTGATAAAGTTACTGTATTTGATTGTGCAGATTATGAATACCCAGGTATTTCGAAAGAATTCAGAGGTTTATTATCACCGGTTGTTATGAATGCAGTGTTACAACGTATTTCTAAGAACATTGAAGTAGTTACGAATCATTCCCTTGATATTCGTCGTTATTATCGGACGGTAAATTATTAAATTTTTTTATGAAATTTTTAGGATTAGGTGATAATGTTATCGATCGTTATCGTAATTTAAATAAAATGTTTCCCGGTGGGAATGCGGTAAATGTCGCAGCTCATATTGCGAAATTAGGATATGATGCTGCTTATTTAGGGAAGATAGCGGATGATTCAGGTGGTGCCTTAATTCAAAGTGCTCTTAATGATTTAAAGGTTGATTTATCAAGATGTGAAATAGTTAAAAATAGTACAAGTAAATATTGTGATGTAAATGTATTTGATGGTGAACGAAGTTTTATTGGAGTTGATCTAGGTACAAACTGGTCTGGTTCATTAACTTTAAATGATGATTTAGTTCATTATATTACTAAATTTGATGTCATCCATTGTAGTTGTAATGCGAAGATGGAAGAAGAGATAATTAAATTAAAAGATTGTCATAGCATAATCAGTTTTGACTTTGGAGAGAAGCCGAAATATCGAGATGATGAATATTTAAATAAAATATGTCCATACATTGATTTCGCTTTATTTTCTATTAATGATTTAACAATTGATCAATCTTCAACCTTTATGAAACATGTTTATCAACTCGGTGTCGATTATGTATTAGTGACACGAGGTAGTGAAGGACAGGTTTTATATAATGGTAAAGAGTTCTTTATGGGTGATGTTGAATACGTTGAGCCGCTTGATACAATGGGGGCTGGTGATTCATTCTTGGCTGCTTTTCTATCATCTTTTTATGAATCGGGATGGTGCAAGCATAAAGGGATGGAAGTAAGTGCCATTCGTAGAGCTTTAAAAGATGGTGCACAGTATTCCGCAAGCAATTGTTTATTAGAAGGTGGTTTTGGTTATAAACAAGCAATCTAAAGAAATAGCAAATTGAAAATATGTGGTTCAATTTGCTATTCTTTTTTAAAATATTCGTATAATATATGCTATAATTATTTAAAGAAGTGAGGATTAATATATGGATAAAGTCTATGAACAACTAAATATTGACCGTAATTCAGCCATTCCTTTATATTATCAATTTAAACAGTTTCTAATTGATAAAATAAACTCTGGCGAACTTTTAGCTGGTGATATGGTTCCAAGTGAAGAGGAACTACGCAAGTTTTATACGATTTCACGTCCTACCTTACGTCAAGCATTCAGTGAACTTGTTCATGAAGGTTATTTAGTTCGACATCGGGCGAAAGGAACTTTCATTTCTAAACCAAGAATAAATTCAAAGGCAATTGATAAAATAGTACAATTTCATGAAGAAATGGAATCCGTACAAGCAACATATCATACAATTGTTCGACGTTGTGAAATTGGAACATGTGAAAATGAAGTAAGAAGAAAGTTATTACTTCCTGATAATTTAACGATTTGTATTGAACGATTAAGAATTGTTAATGGAGAACCGCTTTTAGATGAAGAAACATTTATACCAGCTCATTTATTTCCGGGAATGGTGAACACTAATTTCGCAAAGGAATCTCTTTATGAGGAAATGAAAAAATTTGGTTATCAAGTTGCGAGAGTTGAGCGTTCTATCATCGCAATTTCCGCAAATGATTTTTCTCTAAATTATTAAAAATAGAAAATCGAACACCGATTTTATGTATCACAACAATTGGTTTTTCACCAGATGATATACCAATTGAATATTCTCGTGCTTATTATCGAAGTGATCGCTATAAGATCAATTTAGATATCGTTACATCTGAATTTAAAAAGAAAAATGATGTTGCTGATGTATTTGAATTGAATAAAGTATCTTAAGAACAATGTAATTTATTGTTCTTTTTTCTTGTTTCAATTTTGTATATATGGTAAACTAATATAGTTGCATATGCAACTATATTAGGAGAGAACAATGCAAACTTCAATTAATAAACAAGCATCGATTATCTATCGAAATTCACATATATATTTTGATCGAGAATTAGCACCTTATCATATTGGTAGTGGACAACAATTCTTTTTGTTACGCATTTATGAGTTTCCAGGGATTACGGCTCTTGAGATTGCGAAGATTGGCCACTATGATAAAGGAACATGTGCAAGAGCTATTTCAAAACTGTGTGAGTTAGGTTATGTGGAGCGAAAACTTGTAGAAGAAGACAAAAGAAGTAGTCAACTTTATGTTAGTACAAAAGGGAAAGAAGTTGTAAGACAAACAAAAATTGTATTGAAAAAATGGAATGATATATTATGCAATGATTTGGAAGTCGAAGAACAACGTCAATTAGAAAAGCAATTAGAGAAGATGGCAGACCATGCATTTTCCTATATAAATGAGAGAAAGAAGGGGAGCATATGCAAGAAGTAGTTAAGAAGTCAATGAATCCCTTAGGGTATCGGTCTATTCCAAGATTGTTAATCATGTTTGCAGTACCAGCCGTAATTTCTATGTTGGTAAATGCGGTATATAATATAGTAGATCAAATCTTCATTGGGCAGGGAGTCGGCTATTTAGGAAATGCCGCAACAACAGTAAGTTTTCCAATTGTCACAATTATTCTATCAATTGGAACGCTGCTAGGGGCTGGAGGAAGTTCTTATGCTGCGATTAAGTTAGGGGAAAAAAGAGAAGAAGAGGCAACAAAAACTTTATGTAATGTTTTTATTTTATTAGTAGTTGCAGGAATTATTCTAACAATCGTTGGATTATTGTTTCTTGATCCTATTTTGAATATATTTGGTGCAACACCTCAGAATATTGATTATTCAAGGACTTATGCGACAATTATTTTAATTGGTGCACCTTTTAATTTAGTTGGTATTGGTTTATCCAATATGGCACGTACCGATGGAGCACCAAAACTTGCTATGTACAGTATGCTTGCAGGTGCTATTTTAAATACCATTCTCGATCCTATTTATATCTTTGTCTTTCATTGGGGTGTTGGAGGTGCTGCAATTGCAACCATAACATCACAAATTATCTCAACAATTATCTTAGTCCATTATTTTATTAAAAAAGGAAATATGCGTTTTTCAAAAAAGGATATGAAAGTAGATTTAAATATTTGTAGAAAAGTTTTCTCATTAGGCGTTTCAAGTTGCATTATTCAAATATCGGCAACTATTATGCAAATTATTATGAATAATTCACTTGTCTATTATGGAGCAATGAGCAGTGTCGGTGGCGATGTCGCTTTAAGTGCGATGGGGGTTGTTTCTAAAGTATCAATGATTATCACATCCATTTGTATAGGGATTGGAATTGGAGCACAGCCAATTTTAGGATTTAATCGAGGTGCAAACAAACCAAAGAGAATTATGAAAACCTATATGATTGCCGCAAGTATGGCGACTTTTGTATCGTGTGTTGGACTGGTATTATGTTACATGTTTCCAGAACAAATATTGCAGGTGTTTGGATCACAAGATGTGTTATTTGCGAACTTTGCCAAGCAGTGTATGCAAATATATATGTTAGGTATCTTTACGGCAGGTTTTCAAATAACAGCTACTAGTTATTTCCAAGCAACCGGACAACCATTAAAAGCTTCAATCTTATCAATGCTGCGTCAACTTATCTTATTGATTCCCCTTATTCTAGTGTTACCAACATTCTTTGGGGTGAAAGGTATTTTATATGCAGGACCGATTGCTGATATTACCAGTGGTGTTGTTGTAGCATGTTTCATGATCTATGAATTAAAGAAACTAAGTAAGCAAATAAAGAATCAAGAATTGGTAGTTTCGTAAACTTTATTATTTGACTGAATTACATTATAATGATACAATGTCATTACAAATGACAGGAGTGAGATTATGGATAAGAAAAGATTAGCAAAAATGATAGATCATACATATTTAAAACCATTTGCAACGAAGCAAGATATGCGTCGTCTCTGTGATGAGGCAAAGACTTATGGGTTTGCAATGGTAGCAATTAATTCAACACAATGCGCCTTTTGTAAGGAAGAACTTAAAAACAGTGATGTACATGTTGGGGCTGCTATTTCTTTCCCACTTGGTCAAACGACAATTGCAAGCAAGGTATTTGAAACACGTGATGCGATTGCAAATGGGGCAGATGAAATAGATTACGTAATTAATATAACGGAATTAAAAGCAGGTAATGATGATTATATAAAAGATGAAATGAAACAGATCGTTGATGTTTGTCGTGAATATAATGTAATCTCTAAAGTAATATTTGAGAATTGTTATTTAAACAAACAAGAGATTATTCGATTATGTCAAATAGCGAAAATTGTTAAACCGGATTTTATTAAGACAAGTACGGGCTTTGGTACTGGAAGTGCAACACTTGAAGATGTTATCTTAATGAAACAACAGGTTGGAAATGAAGTAAGGGTTAAGGCAGCTGGTGGAATTAGGACATTGAAAGATGCACTTGAATTCATTGAAGCAGGAGCTGAAAGAATTGGAACAAGTAATGGAATTGATATAATTAATGCTATGTAAATCAATGTTAATCGCATTGATTTTTTATTTTTTAAACAAATTGAATGGGCGGAAGGTAATTTTAATTCTTATCTATTTGTGGTATTATTAATTTAATAAAAATCGGAGGGATTCGCCATGCGAAGAACACTCATTATAATTGTATTATCATTTATCCTTATCTTAAATGGTACATTTAATGTATATGCAAGTGATAAACAAACTACTTTTATTGAAGATGATAAATATCATATTGTTAATATTAAAGAAGATGGAAGTTTAAAAGAATATGCAACTAAAGATAATTATAAAGATGCTTGGAACACTTATGAAAAGAAAAAAAAGAAAGCAAGTAATGCAGCTATTTATTATAAACAACGTTATATTGTAATGGAATATGGTGTTGCTAGTATTAAGAAAGTAAATGAATGTACTTATAATGTTGAATATACTAATCGTGATAATGGAGAAAATGGTTATACCAATGGTTGTTATGGTGTGGATGCTGCTTATTTATCAAGTGATTATGAAAATAATACAATTGAGTTTAGAATCTCGGATGTTAATGGGATTGCGAAAAGCGAAGATATTGAGTTACTTCCGTGGCTTAGTAATCGTGAGATATCAAGTTACTATGTTATGAAGGGTGAACTAATTCATTTCATCAAAACAGATTATGCTTATCGAGGCTATAATGGGCGTATTACATTAGGAAGTGCTCCTTTATATCTGAAAGATAAACAACGTTATTATAGTTATGATGGACAATATTTTTATAAAGATAAAGATTATAAAAAGATGATTGATGATTATCGAAAGGGTGTATTTGATCATTCAATTAATAAAAATAAACCCTATTATAATTATTATCAATATTTACCTCATCGCAGTGTTAGTACTTATTCTAGTGATGAATTAAATAAGTATATAAATCAAGATTTAGGAATTAATAAAGAAATAACAACTTTTATAGATGAAGACCATAATGGCATTCATGATGGGCTAAATCAATCTTTATTTTTAGATAGTGGTGATGCTTTTCTTCAATATCAAAGTATTTATGGGGCAAATGCATTAATGATGATGGCACTTGCGAGAAATGAAAGTGCAAATGGCAGAAGTGCAATTGCTTATACTAAGAATAATTTATTTGGTCATTCGGCTTTTGATAGTGATGCGCAAGCAAATGCTGCTCGTTATTTTAATCGTGGACAAAGTATTCAATCTCATGCTCTACATTATATTTCGGGTAGTTATGCAAATCCTGAAAAATTTATGTACCATGGAAGTTATTTTGGAAATAAAGAAAGTGGAATGAATGTATCTTATGCATCGGATCCATATTGGGGTGAAAAGGCTACCCAATATACGTATTTAATTGATCGTGATTTAGGTGAAAAAGATTTAAATGCTTATACCTTAGGGATAAAGAATAACTTTTCATCGGTTTTTGTTTATGAAGACATGAACCTGGATAGTAATATATTATATGACGTTAAAATGGCCGATTATAGTTTTATAATTTTAGATAAAATTATTGATGATAATCGATCTTGGTATAAAATACAATGTGATCCAAATATTATAAATACGGATAATGGTGCTTATGATTTTAATAAGAATATTGGGTATATTGAAGAAGCATCGATTCAAACAGTCTTAAATAAACAAAAATTAAAGAATAAGATTAAATATGTAAAGATTGATTTTGATGCAGGTAAGGGTAAATTTGATTCTATGGATCATAATTGTACCTTACAAGTAGTGAAAGGTTCAATTCCTTCGATTACGATTCCTAAACGAAATGGTTATGAATTTATTAAGTGGAATAAGGATATAAAAGCAGCAAATAAGAAAACTACTTATCAAGCTGTTTGGAAAAAGGTTGATAAGATTCGTTGGGTTAAGAAGCCTAAAACTATGTACCTACAAGGCGATAAACTGGATGTAAGCGATGGAATGATTCAAGTTGTATATAAAGATGATTCACATCATAACGTAGCACTAAGCGGGGATATGGTGATTGATTATAATTTAGATAAAATAGGTCATTCAACATGGAAGGTAGAAACAGCGGGTAAAATATTAAAATTAAAGGTTAATATTAAAGAGAATAAACTATTAGCAAAACAAGAAGTATTGTTAAATCAAGTGAATGAAGTGATTCAAAAAAATAAAAATCGTAAATATTTTACTAAGAAAGATCGTAAAGTTATAAAGAACTTACAAACAAAGATTAATGAAGATGGAATACCAAATATAAAAGTAGAACAAATACGGAAGCTGGATCGAATTTATAAAAAAGCATGGAAAGACATAGATGTAAGTGTTCAAAGTATCGATGGAGCATCCTTTTCAGGACTTCGTTTATTAAATAAAGCAAGTGATTTAAGTAAAGAAATGAGTATGAATCTTTCCTTAAAAAGAGGGGTTGAAGGCACTCATAAGTTAGCATTAAAAAAGATATCAGATGTAAATGGTAGTGTAATAGATCATTACTTATCATTAAAGGTTTCAATCAACAATACATTAATTAAACATTTTGATTCCTACCTAATTGTATCTATCACCAAGGATAAAGATGCATCAAGTAAGCAGCAATATCAGGTACTTAGAGAAGATCAAGAAAATGTCTTTAGTGTTAAAACATATCAAACTAAGACAAAAATTATTTTCTTAGCGAAAGATAGTGGAACTTATGCGATTACTCATGTTATGAACAATAGTTTAGGTAGTGTGAAGGATGAATTAGAAGTTGATTATTAACAGCTTTATAAACAGAACAAATATGTGATACAATAAAATTATAAATAATTTAAGTTAGGGGTGTAGCAAATGGAATTTTTTGTTATTTTAATGGCAACCATTACGAAAACTTTTCCTCCGTTGTGTTTACTATTAATTACGTTTCGTAAGCGAATAAGATATTCGAATATTGTTAATTTATGTTTAATTATTATTTTTATTTTAATATCATCCTTTGCTTCTTTTATTTTAGTAAAATTAAAATTAGTTAATGGAATTTTTGAATCGTTTTATGCTTTATTATTATTAATAATATCAATTTTTATATTAGTAATTTTCTTAAAAGATGCTTATCGTATCATCTTTAAGATTGCTTTCTCAGTATTTCTATTTAAATCATTAGCGGACAGTATCGTGCTTACGGCACGATTATTCTCCCATTATCATGTGTTTATAAGCGAAAGTAGTGCAGATCCGGTTAGCAGTTATTTTATTGCGAGCAATGGATTACCGGCAGTTTTTTATGATGCGCTTTTTATTTGTATATCTATTCCATTTTTCTTATATTTAATAAAGATATATTTAAGACCATTGGTTGAAAGGGAAGATGATTATTCTTTCTGGCGTTATTTATGGTTGGTTCCCTTAACTTTCTTTATTTTGTTTCGCTTTATTATCTATCCAAGTTACTTTGCGGAATCCTATGATACTTATAACTATATGTTGATTATTTCACCAATTTGGATTGTTTGTGTCTTTTTTGTATATTTTTTAATTTTGAAAATGTTAATTAAAACAGCAGATACTTTACAACTACAAAAAGAGTTAGAACTTACTAATTTACATATTAAAATGGAAAGTGAGCATTATCAAAACTTGCAGGATGGTATTGAAGCAATGCGAAAAGATAGACATGATAGCCGACATCGTTTATTGCTCTTGAAGAGTTATATTAGAGATAATGATTTGGTTAGTCTTGAACATGAACTCGATTGTGAGTTTAATAGTTTAAATAAAGATAATTGTTCTCCAATTTGTGATAATTATGCATTAGATGTTATTGTCGGACATTATTTAAATAAGTTTAAAGAACAGCATATTACAAGTGATTTTAAGATAAATATAAAAAAAGATGTTTTTATTCCACCAATTGATTTAAGTGTTTTGTTTGGTAATCTTTTAGAAAATGCATATGAAGCAATTCAGCGGCAACAAAACTTACCTAAATTCATTCAATTAAAAGCACAGTTAGTTAATAATCGATCGATGATATTGCTCATTAAAAATAGTTATGAGGGAGTAATCCATGAAAGTGATCAAGGATTTATATCATCTAAACGAAATGAGGTTGGAATTGGCTTAAAAAGTGTCCAAGCAATTGTGAATAAATATCAAGGAAATTGTAAGATTAGTTATCGAAATAGTGTATTTATGGTTAACATTTTACTACAAGATTTAGATGAAAACAAAAAGTAGATTGAATATGAAATATATGATATAATTTGTATACTTTAATCAACAAAGTAGATTAAGAAAATAGTTAATATATAGATTTTAATACTAAGGGGGTATTAAATTGGAAATTGCGATTATTGATGATGAACTTAATGATTACAATATATTAGTTGGGTATTTAGACCAGTATTTTTTAGGAAAATCAGTACCTTGTAATTACCATAAATATTTAAGTTCTGAAGTATTTCTTAATGAATTTGAAGCAGAACGTTTTGATATTATCTTTTTAGATATATTTATGTCTGGGATGAATGGTATGGAGTGTGCTCACTGTATTCGTGAAAGTGATCACCGTGCGCAAATAATCTTTACTTCTTCTAGTCGTGATTACGCCATTGAAGGCTATCAAGTAAATGCAAATTATTATCTAGTAAAACCTTTTCAATATGATGAATTCGCAATGGCGATGAATAGTTGCCGCGGTGAATTAGATTTCTACAGTGATTTTATTACAGTTAAAGAAGGTAGAATATTTGTTCATATTTTAATTAAAGATATTATTTATACAGATTATTATAATCATTATATACATATTCATACTAGAGATAGAATTATAAAAACGTATATGGCTTTTACTGATTTTTCGCCGATGTTGATTCATTACCCACAATTTTTAATTGTTTATCGTAATTGTATTATCAACATGGATGAAGTTGAAATGTTAGATAGTAAAGATTTTATAATGAATGGAGATATTTATATTCCGATTGCGAAGGCAAAACGTTATGAAATTCGTCAGCATTATGTTGATTATTTATTTGAAAAATTGAGTAAGGAAAAATAATCATGGTTCAGCCTACAAGCATTATGGTTGATACGATGTTAAGATTATTACCAGTAATTTTAATTATCTATGCCTGTTTAAAAGGAAACATTACAATCTCTGTAAAGTCTCGTATTTTTATTATAGTTTTTTTATGTATATCATGCATTGGTACACTTATTCCTTTATATATTTTCTTTAATGGTTTTGGTAGTTGGTTAACATATTATAGAATATTTTTCCCGGTTTTTTGTTTAGTTTTTGTGTACTTTTTTATACAATTATCTTCATTTTGGCTTTTGCTAGTATATTTTATTGTACAGAACTTTATGGATATTGTTTCTTTAATAAAAGAAACAATGATGTATTATACGATTGAACTTGGGAATATTCACTATTATGAAATTGGATTAGTAGAGAATGCGATTATTTTAATCTTATTATTACCCTTAATGGTACGCTTTATTGTACCTTATTTACGTAAGATTATCGAGTATGAATCAACCGAAGGAAAATGGAAATATTTGTGGCTTGTTCCTTTTTCTTTTAGTTTAATGTTTTGGATTGCAATTGAACCATATTTCTTTATGAGAAAAAGTACCGTTTCTAATATTTTGCTTATTATGATTATATGGACAGTTGGTATTTGTATGGTTTATGTTGCTATTTATCATAGCTTATCTGAAACACGACAAAATGCGGAGTTACAGAAAAAACTTGCGCTTGCGGAAATGCAATCCATTCTTCAAAAACGCCAACAAGAGAGATTGTTAAGTACGATGGAAGATGTAAGACGTAATCGTCATGATTTACGTCATCATTTATTGGCATTGAGAAGTTATTCTGAAAATAAGGATTTTAATAAGATAAATGATTATATTGATAATTATATTCATCGAGTATTTAAAGATGATGATATAAGACTTTGTGATAATGCCTTGATTGATTCAATTCTTCATTATTATAAATCGTTATGTAATGAAAATCATGTGAAGTTTACGATTAACACAAAAATTCCAAGAAAAATTGCTGTTGAAGATTCAGATTTATGCGTTATTCTTGGAAATACCGTTGAGAATGCTTTAGAAGCATGTATGCGACAAGTTGATAGTGAACATCGTTTTATTGAAGTAAAAGCAGAGATGTTTGGAAATCAACAATTTGTATTAATTGTTAAAAACTCATATACTGGTGATATCTGTCGAAATAGTAAGGGTGATTATATATCATCAAAAAGAACTCAAGTAGGAATTGGTGTAAGTTCGGTTAAAGAAATGTGTATTCGATATCATGGTGTATCTAAGTTTGAATATAAAGATGGTATATTTGAAGTTTCAATTATGCTCCAACAAAAAGACTACGAAAAATCGTAGCCTTTTTATTCAGATTTTTTTATAAAAGTAAAACGAGGTATTTCTTGATGGTTAATTTGGATTGTTTCTTGGAACATTTTTAATGGGCGAATCCATAAACTATGATCATCATAACATTTTCGATATACGACATATGGTTCAAGATTTTCACTGTGGGTGGCAATATCGATTACCTCATATTCATTACCTTTAAAATGGCGGTAATAACCTTTTTGAATGATGGCTGGTTCAATCAAAGGACTACTCTTTTCAAGATAACTTTTACTTAAAATTAGGGATTGTTTGCTTTGTATTTGAATGTTTACATTACCTTCGACACTTGGATAGAGTTTATTACTAAGTGCATCAATTAAAGATTCACTCTTAAGTGATAGCGTATAGGCTTCATCACTTAGGTTTAAAGCAATGTAGATAACTTGATTATTAAAGCTTCTTTTAAAGATAAATTGCTCATTACGTAATATTACTTGCTCATAATCACCATATTGTAAGGCAAGCGATTGTTCTCTTACTTCACCTAGTTTTTCGATGTGTTGAGTTAATAAATTATCTTCGATTAGTTCTAGACATGGACGAATATCTTGATCACTACCATCATGCTTAATTGCTTTAATACCCCATTCACTGCCATAGTAAAGGGAAGGACAACCAGGCATTGTATATAGTAGGGTATAGACATTAAAGAGGTCTTGTTGATTATTTAAGGTCGAGGCTAAGCGATTTACATCGTGGTTATCAACGAAGTTATATAAACACAAATGTTTATATATGCCACCACTTCCGAATTGACGATTTAAAGAATAGCCAATTTCAAAGTAGTTTTTAGTATTATGAGAAGACCATAAACCTTTAAAACATTCATAATTTGTAACACTGTCTAGCATACTATCATTAGCCCAGCGATTATAATCACCATGGATAATTTCTCCCATTAACCAAAAGTCTTGTTTTTTTTCTTTACAGAAACATTTTAAAGAATGAAAGAAATCTTGATCCATGCAATCGGCAGCATCCAACCGTAATCCATCAATGTGATATTCATCGATCCACATCGATATCGCAGATAATAGATGTTCTTTTACTTCGGGATTACTTAAGTTTAATTTTACTAATTCATCATAACCTTCCCAAGTATCATAGTGAAAAGGATCTTGAAATGAATTTGTTTCATTAAAGCGAACATTATGGAACCAGTTTTGATAGGGTGAATTCTCTTTCTTTTCTAATAGATCTTTAAAGGCCCAAAAATCACGACCGACATGATTAAAAACGCCATCTAGTACAATTCTAATACCAGCATTATGCAAACAATCACAGACTATTTTAAAATCGTTGTTACTTCCAAGACGTGAATCAATTGTGAAATAATCACGAGTGTCATAGCCATGACTTGTAGAAGCATTGATTGGTCCTAAATATAATGCATTGATATGCAATGATTTTAAATGTGGAATCCAATCAATTATTTTTGTAAGGCGATGATGTACTACATCATTCATTGTTTCTTCACAACCACAAAAACCAAGTGGATAAATATGATAAAAGATTGATTCATTAACCCAATTAACCATAAAATAGCCTCCTATTTCTACTAGAATTATAACATATTTTAGTGCTTCATTGAATTATAGTGGTAAAGTTAAATGATTAAAAAATGTAATGGATTGATGAAACAGTTTTAATTTACTCCATAAAGAAAGAATGACATTTCTTTATTCTTAAAAGCGGGTAATTGTAGTTTCTTTTCTTGAAAACGGATGAGGCCTTGATGTTCATAAAATCCATAGTTACAAGAACTATCTGTATATAAATAGTAACAATCTATAAATTCACTTTTCATATAGTCTTTTACTTGTCGAAATAATTCTTTACCAATTCCAGTTCCTCGTTGTTTTTTTGAAACCACAAAGAACGCAATTTCTCCATCAAATTTTATTGTACATTGTTTAGAAAGTTCTTTATTTATCTTTTCAAAACCTTCAAACATTTTAAGGACCTTTCTTCCTTCTTGAAAACTTATCATTTTGATAATAGAAATAAATTGGTGTAAGTGATAATAAAATAAAATTGGATGTTTCTTTTCACTTTTGCCCATGATAACCCCAACCGGTTCATTATTAATCAAAGCAACGCTTGTAAAGTTTTGATTTGTTAGGCAGCTTGCAAGAAATACGCGGGCTAGTGCCTTTGCTGTTTTCTTATTTCCAAATTTATCATAGTTCCATGTTTCTATAATGATGTCTTCTAATTTGTCGTAATCACTTCGTTTAATTGGTCGATAACTAATTGTTTTATTCATAATATTTTCCTTATCTAATCTTGACAGATTGTGTTTCCTCGTTTATTGTAAAGGATACAGTAACTGTAATGTCAAGGAGATAATTATGAGTAAATATGAAATGCGTTTCACAACCGGACAATTTGCCAAGTTACATCATATTAATAAGCGAACACTTCATTATTATGATTCAATTGGATTATTCTCACCTTCTATAATTGGTGAGAATTCTTATCGCTATTATACTTATCAACAAAGTACAAAGTTAGAAATGATTCTAACAATGCGAGAACTAAATATGTCAATTGAAGAAATTGATGCATATTTAAAGAATCGTTCAAGCGATGCTTTTCAGAATATTATGAATGAGAAAATTAAAGATATTGATCAAAGCATTCAACAACTAAAAGCAATTAAATCACTTTTAATAAATAAAGAAAAGCAATGTTCAATTTGTGCTCATTTAGATTTTAATTCAATTGAAATAGTTGAGTGTGCAGATGAATACTTATTATTAAGTAAATCAATGAGTGGAGCGTATGATGATCAAGATTTTGCGGTATTTGTAGAACATGCTGGAGTGAATCAAAACCATCGTATTTTTAACTTGAGTTATGGAAGCATGATTTCAGTAGAAAATATCCTTCATAAGAAATATGAAGAATATAGTTGTTTCTTTACTAAAATGGGTAATAAGAATAAAAAGAATTTGTTCCTTAAAGAGAAAGGTACCTATATAAGAGCTTATTGTAAGGGGGATTGGATACATATCCCACAAACATATGAGCGAATCGTAAACTATGCTTCTAAACACCAATTAAAACTAAGTGGTTATGCTTACGAAGAAGGTTTAAATGAAATGGCAATAGCAAATATGGATGAATATATTACGCAGATTATGATTCGCTGTGATTAGGCTTTGTAAGTAGTTTTTTATAAGATTGATCAATTGCGATTGCACCAAAGGGTGCCGTGATGAGAATCGATACAACGGCAACACTCAATACTTGTTGGCCACACGCTAGACCCATAGCTAGGGGAACTCCACCAATTGCAGCTTGAACGGTTGCTTTAGGTGTATAAGCAAGCATTGTGAAGAGACGTTCTTTCTTGGTTAATTCTGTTTTCACCAGACACATAGCAACACCAACCATTCTAAATAATAAAGCACCAACAACAAGTAGGATTGCGAAAAGGCCAACTCCAAAAGCATAACTTAAATCAACACTTGCCCCAACTAAAACAAATAATAAGATTTCCGATGCAACCCATAGTTTATTATATTTTGAGGATAATCGTTTTGCTAAAATTAAATATTTTTGATTAATAGTTATACCGATTCCCATAATTCCTAGTAAGCCAGAGATAGGGATAATACCTTCTAATTGATTTTGTAGTTCAATTAATAAGAAGGAAACACTTAAAATAATGAGTATTTTAATTGAATCACGCATATGAACTTTTTTAAAGAAAGTAATTAAAATACGACCACATAAAACTCCAACTAAAACCCCTAGAATAATTGATATTGGAATTTGAAGGAAGGATAAGTAAGAAATGTGACCTCCTTGGGATAGACTTGTGAAGGCGGTAAACAATACAATTACGAAAACATCGTCAACGCTGGCACCGGCAAGAATTAATTGAGGAATCGAGTGTTTTCTTCCATAGTCTTGTTCCATTAGTTTCAACATCCTAGGGACCACAACTGCAGGTGATACAGCAGCGATTACACTTCCCATTATTGCTGCTTCTAACACAGTAATATGAAGAAGTGGAGGTGCCAATAAGACAACGCCAATGATTTCAAAACAGGCGGGAACAAAGCACATTAAAATAGCAGGTCTTCCTACTTTTTTTAAATCACTAATATCGAGGGATAAACCTGCTCTTGTAAGAATAATAACTAAGGCTAATTGTCTTAAGTCAGGCGATATGGCAAGCAGCGATGAACTTAAGGCATTTAAGGCATAAGGACTAAGCAACATCCCAGTTATGATTAAACCAATTAAGGATGGTAATCTAAATTTTGTAAAGATAACACTCATCAGTAAACCTAATAAAAATATATATGCAAGACTTGTTAGCATAATTTCCTAGTATACTGTTATTGACTTATCTAACAGTCAATTCAATGTACATTCCTTTCTTTCTAAACTTAATTAGAC
>JAVWEY010000026.1:0-23922 GCA_036641395.1 Erysipelotrichaceae bacterium | reverse complement strand
ATCAAGAAATTTATATCTTTAGTGAAGAAACAGTTCTGTTTACAAATGGCAAAGTTGAATTTTTAACTAAAGGAAGAGATCAAATATATTTCATAAAATAGGAGGATAGCTTATGAATAAAGGTAAAATTATTGTCTTAACCGGTGCTAGTTCAGTAGGTAAGGGAGTCATTCGTGATGCCTTAATGAAAGATAAAGACCTTCACTTATTTTATTCTGTTTCAGTAACAACCCGTCCTGCCAAAGTAAGCGAAGAAGACGGTGTCGATTATTATTTTGTTGATCATTATGCTTTTGCTCGTGCATTAAAAAATCAAGAACTTCTTGAGTATACAGAGTTTGGTGGTTATTATTATGGGACACCTGCGCAACAAGTTGATTTTTTAGTTAACCAAGGTAAGAATGTCCTTGTGGAAGTAGAAGCACAGGGAGTTGGACAAATTAAATTAAATCGTCCTGATGCGATTGCTTTCTTTGTTGTTCCTGAAAGTCTTGAAGAACTTGAAAAGCAAATACGTAAACGTTATCGCGATGAAGATAATGTTCAACAACGTTTGAATAAAGCTAAAGTTGAATTAGAACTTCAACCTCTCTTTACTCATGTCGTATCAAATAAAGATATTGATGAAGCAGTAAAAGCGATTAAAGATACAATTCTAAATATTTGTAAGTAAGATGCGAAAATTGCATCTTTTCTTTTTGTCTAAACACTAAGAGGATTGTAATACGTTCATTCTAAGCGAAGATAATATCAAATATGAATAAATACGCATGATTTGTTCATTGAAGCGTGAGCCGCATGATATGAGCTTGTGGATAGGATAAAAATATACTTTTGTAATTGAATCAGTCCTAGTTATGAAAATAAATAAATTTATTTTCATTGTTTCATTTCTTTACATTGATATTGATTTATGCTAATATTGGCATTATATAAGGTGATGAACCTTTGAATTTGGAGGTTCTATGAGTATCTTAAATGTGCAAAATGTATCCCATAGTTTTGGTGGAAGACAAATATTAGAAGATGTTTCTTTTCGTTTATTGAATGGTGAACATGTTGGTTTAGTTGGTGCCAATGGAGAAGGTAAATCAACATTTTTAAATATTATCACTGGCTCTTTAACACCTGAAGAAGGTAAAGTTGAATGGTGTAATAGAATTACAACTGGTTATTTAGATCAACATACGAAACTTGAAAAAGGTAAAACGATTAAAATGGTATTAGAAGATGCATTTCAACATCTCTTTGATTTAGAAAAAGAAATGTTGGAACTATACGATAAAATGTGTGATTGTAATGAAAATGAAATGAATAAGTATTTAGAAGATGTTGGCATCATTCAAGATATATTAGATCATAATGGTTTTTATATGATTGATGCGAGAATTAATGAAGTAGCGAGTGGACTTGGCTTAGTAGATTTAGGTTTAGATAAGGATGTAACACAGTTATCAGGAGGACAACGCTCTAAGGTCTTACTAACAAAGTTGTTATTAGAAAATCCAATGATTCTTATTATGGATGAACCTACAAACTATTTAGATGAAGAACATATTGCTTGGTTAAAAAATTTTTTAATGAATTATGAGAATGCCTTTATCTTAGTAAGTCATGATATTGCTTTCTTAAACAGTGTCGTAAATATAATCTACCATGTAGAGAATTGTCGATTATCACGATACGTAGGTGATTATGAATATTTTCTTTCTCAACATGCCTTAAAAGTTAAGCAACATGAGTTAGCCTATCAAAAGCAACAAAAAGAGATTGATAACTTAGAAGACTTTATTGCTCGTAATAAAGCTAGAGTAGCAACTCGTAATATGGCACATTCAAGACAGAAGAAACTTGATAAAATGGATGTAATTACAAGAACAAAAGAAAAAGTTAAACCAATATTTTCTTTTTTAAGTGGAAGAACACCCGGAAGAGTAATCTTTGAAACGCATGATTTAGTGATCGGTTATGATGAAGCTTTAAGTTCACCATTAAACTTGATTTTAGAAAGAAATAAAAAAGTTGCGATTAAAGGAGTCAATGGTTTAGGTAAAACAACTTTATTAAAAACTTTGTTATCTTATATTCCTGCCTATGAAGGTAGTGTAGAGGTAGATCCTTTTGTTGCTTGTGGTTTCTTTCAACAAGAAGAAAGTAGTTCAAATAAAACCGCATTGGAAGATTATTGGGAAGTGTTTCCCGGACTTAGCAATGGCGAAGTAAGAGCTGCTTTGGCAAAGTGTGGTTTAACCAGTGATCATATTGAATCAGCTGTATGTGTATTATCTGGAGGGGAACAAGCAAAATTGCGGTTATGTAAGATTATGAATCGTGAATGTAATTTACTCGTATTAGATGAACCAACCAATCACTTAGATGTGGATGCACTTGATTCATTAAAACAAGCATTAATTAAGTTTAAGGGAACGATATTACTTGTCTCACATGATCCACTATTCTATCAAGATATTGTTGATGAAGTGTGGAACTTGGAAGAATGGACAACTAAGATTATATAATAAAGGAGAAATGTAGAATGATTGAAAAGGGAAATGGTAGTAATACCCAGAAAAGGAAATTTGGTTTATTAACAACCGTAGCAATGATTGTTGGAATTGTTGTTGGTTCTGGTATTTTCTTTAAAACGCCACAAATATTAATGCGAGTAAATGGAAATGTTTCTGTTGGTATCGCAGTTTTCTTTGTTGCAGCGATTGGTATTATTTTTGGTGGATTAACGATTTCACAGTATGCGCAAAAGGATGAAAATGTCGGTGGCATTATTTCTTATTGTGAAATGGCATGGGGAAAAACAGTTGGTTATATTGCTGGCTGGTTTCAAAGTGTGTTTTATTTCCCAGCAATATGTGCGGTTATCGCATGGGTTGCAGCCAATTATACCTGTGCTTTATTTGGCTTACCTAATTTATTAGTCAACGGACAATTTGGTCCTGAAGTATGGATATTAGCAGTTGTTTATCTATTTGCTGGTTATTTATTAAATGCTTTTGCGACTGTAAGTGCTGGCAAGTTTCAAAATATCGCAATGTTTATTAAAATGGGAGCATTAATTGTCTTAGCCGGTGGTGGTATCTTATTTGGTGATCCCGTTAAGGTCATTGAAGGAGCGGCTGCCTATCATACAAATAGTAGCGGCTTTCTATCTGCTTTAGTTATTGTTGTCTTTGCCTTTGATGGATGGATGATTGCCCCAAGTATTGCTCATGAAATAAAGAATCCAAAACGAAATTTACCGCTTGCTTTAACGGTGGCACCTTTAATTGTTACTGGTATTTACTTAGCATACTTTATTGGTGTAACAGCTCTTGCAGGCCCGGATATGATTTTACAAGGACATGATCCATTACAATTTGTCGCAACTACTTTATTTGGACCAATGGGTATGAAAATTGTTATGGTGTTTGTAATTATATCGGTACTAGGTACTTTAAATGGAATTATCTTAGGTTATATCCGTTTGCCTTATGCTTTAGCCCTTCGAGGTGAAATACAAATGAGTAATACCTTATCAAAAGTAAATAAAAAATATGATATACCTTTCGCATCTGCTATCTTTACGCTTGTGATGTCATTTATTTGGTTAGCTTTACACTGGTTATCAATTGAAGGCGCTAATGTATATGGAATGAGTATTTTCGCAGGTCTTGAAGTTGATAACTTACCAATTGTTTCAACGTATATTTTTAATGGTTTATTATATCTTGCGGTGATTATAAAAGGGGTAGAAGGTCGCAAGTTGAATATTGTACAACGTTATATATTCCCAATCCTAGCTTTAATTGGTGCAAGTTTGGTTATTTATGGTGGTGTCATTCAACCTAAGTTTAATGTTTATTTCTTTATTTGTATTCTAGGTATCTTAGCTGGTATCTTTATTCGCCCCAAACAAAACAAATCAGAAGTGCAGAAATAAGGTGCATTTCTAATCTATATTTTGAAATTTGAAATTTGGCGTCCTTGTGAAATAGTGATATGTGTGTTACGATGATAACCCAGGTAGTGGGAGAAATCAGGGTGATAAAATGCCACAAATGAATAAAGGCGGTAAATTTATATTCGGATTCTCCAGCGTTAATGTAAATTCAGTGATTCACTTACCACCGATGGCCGTTAATGAATATCGGATTGCCAAAGAAGGTAAAGTAATTATTGTAACAGGTAGTAAAACAACGGGGGGCTTTGTAGTCACTAGAAAAGGTTTATTAACTGGTTCAAAGATTGGAGATATTTTAATTGAAAATCCAGAACTGAATGATTACATAATTGAAGAAGGAAAATTCATACATTATAAAGGTAGAGGTTATTGTTGGTGTGCAATTAGTAAAGATGGTACACTTCGTTTAAGTCAAGAAATGATGGATACATTGGAATTAAAAAAAGGCTTAAAACTACTATCAATTCGTAGTAGTGATATTGCCTTTACAATGGGAGTTCGAGGTCCATTACTAGACAAAGCACATGAATATCGTGGAAAGATTCAAGTATTCTAAGCACTTAATCGGTGCTTTTTTTTGTCTTTATCATAAGAAAGGTAACTCCGCCAATAAGTAAGTTTAGGTAATAGGTAGCAAATCGCCAAAGAATCATAATACTACTTGCCTCAACACGAGTGAAAAGCGAACAGAAAATCAAAATAAAAGCACTCTCAGTCCAACCTGTATCACCAGGTAGTGGTGTTAATGCATTTAACATATGAATAAAACATGACATTAATATAATATTCATAAGATCCATTATATTAAGTTTTATGCCTAGTCCTAAAGCGACAAAATAGGGAATAGCATAGAAAATAGTGATGCGGATTATATTTAAACAAACACTTTGTATTACCAATTTTTTATCTTTTTGTAACTTTGAAATTTCATTTAAGAAATGTCCAATTTGAATCCGCCAATTTTTTTGTGTGGATTCAACATCTTTTATAACTTTTATTTTATGTAAGAAATGGACAATAAAATTACTTGCTTTTAAATAAAAATTAGGAAATTTTAAAAAGGTCCATAAAGCAATAATCACAAAACTATTCACAAACAAGCCAATTATGACAAGGATAAAATAGTGGGGAAATGTTTCTAAAATGTAGGGCAATCGTAAGATAATAATTGAAATTGCATAAAGGATGATGATGCATTGATACATGAAAAAATCAGTCCAAAGAATACTTGCGATATCTCGATATTTTAGATTTAATTTACGAAAGGCATAGGTTTGGGCAACTTGTCCTCCACCCATTGGTGTTACTCCATTAAAGAAAGCTGCAATATAGGCATTTTTAATACCATCACGAAACTTAATATTTTCATTATATTTGCGAGCAATTAAGTATAAAATGAAACCTTGAATTAAGTAATATAGAATACCTAAACTTCCAATTATTATTAACCAAGTAATGCTAATACCACTTATTTGTATCATAACACTTTGATAATCATCTTTTAACGCAAACCAAAAAGCAAAGATTATTAAACTTAATAGAAGTAGCGTTCTTGCAATGTTTTGTTGGATGGTTTTCCTCATGATTATCACTTCTTTTCAATGTAGTATATTATACCAGAGAATGTAAAATATTAAATATAATTGTTTGTGTATATAAAAATTATACTAATCCAATTGCTTTTTAATGTTTTAAAATCATTAATAACCAATAATAGTGCATTAAAACAGGCGAATTTGGTTATAAAATGTCAGATAGAAAAGAAAATCAAAGAAGTATTAGAAAGTAAACTAGGAATTTATATTCTTTATGTGTATAATAAAAGTATTGCGAAATGGGTGATGAAGGAATGATTTTGTTTTTAGGTTGCTTTGCTTTTATTCTAATGATATTTTATGACTTCAATCAAATTAAATTTCATTTTAAAATAGGCAAACTAGCGTTTGCTGCAGGTAGTTTATTGTTAATGGGGGTAACAGTTTTTATCTTTGTGAGCAACTTTGACCAATTGGTAAATGGTAATATGTATCAGTACATATGCTTATTTATAAGTTTTATTTTTTTTATTTTGTTATTATATACCTTGTTTTTTGCTTTACCATTCGATGATACTTACATCGAACAAAATAAAGGTAAAGTATATGATCAAGGTGTTTATAGTTTATGTCGCCATCCAGGAGTGCTTTGGTTTTTCATCAGTTATTTATTTTTAGCATTTTGTATGGCTTCACAACAAGTTTTATATGTTGCGATTGTCTTTTCATTATTAAATTTAATCTACGCATATATTCAAGATAAAGTAATCTTTCCAATTATGCTGGAAGGATATCAAAGTTATCAAAATCGGGTTCCCTTTTTGATTCCGAATAAAAATAGTATTTTAGAATTTTGCCATAAACAATAAGGAGACCAACTATGCACTTTGAGGAAATGTTAAGGAAAAAAGAATATCGAGAGTTATGGGATGAATACTGTGGCTTTTTAGAATTATCGATGGATGAATATATGAAAATTCAAAATCGATTATTAAAAGAGCAAATGGAGTTATGGCTTTCATCTAATCTTGGAAAGCAGATAATGAAAGGCAAATCAGTTTCAAGTTTTTCTGAGTTTAAAGAGATCGTACCAATTACTAACTATAATGATTATGCAGATGTTTTATTATCAAGACGTAGTGAAGATTTACCTAGTAAACCAATTACATGGATAGAAACAACATGGGAAGCTGGTAGACATCCAGTAAAGTGTGCTCCTTATAGTCAAGAAATGTTGAATACATTTAAAAATAATATGTTATCTTGTTTAGTTCTAGCAGGTAGTAATGAGCGATATGATGTAACGCTTCGACCTCATGATAAAACCTTATATGGAGTTGCTTCACTTCCTTATGCAACTGGGTTACTACCAATTCTAGTCCAAGAGGAATTAACCATTGATATTTTACCGCCAGTAGAAAAAGCAGAACAATTAAATTTTAAAGATCGAAATGTTTTAGGCTTTAAAATGGGGTTGAAACAAGGAATTGATGTATTCTTTGCTTTGAGTTCAGTAGCCTATTATGTGAGTATGGCATTTTCACAAGTTGATTCGATGAAGACATCATCAGCTAATAAGATTAGCAGTGGGAATATTACACCAAAGATGGCTTATCGTTTAATGAAAGCAAAGTATCGTGCGAAAAGTGAAAATCGTGAAATTCTGCCGAAGGATATATTTGATATGAAGTGTTTTTTATGCGCTGGAACTGATAGTGTTACGTATAAGCCAGTGTTAGAAAAACTATGGGGAAAACGTCCTCATGAAATATTTGCAGGAACAGAACCAACTTGTATTGCGAGTGAAAACTGGCGTAGAAATGGCTTATATTTTTTCCCTGATGCATGTTTTTATGAATTCTTACCAGCCCAAGAAGCAATTAAATATCGTAAGAATCCTGAATATAAACCGAGTACTTTTTTAATGGATGAAGTAATCTGTAATGAAGAATATGAGTTAATAGTAACCGTACTACATGGTGGTGCCTTTGTTCGTTATTTAAGTGGAGACCGTTATCGTTGCTTAGCAACTAGCAGTAAGGAAGATAAGATTAGTTTACCACGCTTTGCTTATCTAGATCGCTCACTTGATATTATTGATATCGCAGGCTTTACTAGAATTAGTGAAGGAACGATTCAGGATGTTATTACGTTGAGTAAATTAGCTATTACTGATTGGGTAGCTTTAAAAGAATATGATGACTTCCGTCCTTATCTACATTTAATTGTGGAAATGAGCGAGAAGAGTTTATGTGATGAGGCAATAAGTATAAAAATATTAAAAGAACATTTACAGATATACTTCACCTTCTTTGATAATGATTATATGGACTTACAAAATATGTTAGGGGTTGATCCTTTAAAAATAACGATATTACGCTGTGGAACTTTTAAAGAATATGAATTACGTTATTTAAGCAAGCTTCAACGGATGAATCCACCAGCACATAATGTCGCAAATCTTTTAAGTATCCAATGTGCAAGAAGGAGGGAAAAATAAATGCAATCAATTATCGTACCACTTATTGCTTCCTTTTTCTATGCGATCCTATTCTTAGCGTTAACCGCCGCTAAGAAGAATAAAATGCTTCATGTTTTTATGACAATGATCTTTTTCTTCTTAATTTGGACGGTTGGCTCTGCCATGATGAGAGCTAGTGCGTATCCTGGCGTTATCTTTTGGTGTAAGGCAAGTATCTTTGGAATGTTTGGCATCCCTTTATTGTATTATAGTTTCATTAGTGAATTTTTAAATAATCGAGGGAAACTTCAACTAAATATCTTTTTTGGCTTATTTATTTTAAGTAGTTTTTTACTATTCAATGATAATTTATTAAGTAATCCACAAATTATAAATACGGATGGTTATGCTAGATTTGTATATAGTACAAATTTATCAATGATTGTTCCCATCATTTATGTTATTTTAGTGGCAGGTTGCATTCTTAAAAAAATATTTCAAAGTATTAAAACAAAAGAGCGTAATGCAACTGATTATTATCCAATTATATCAGGTATTTTAGTACTTACTTTAGGTACCTTATTGTCAACGATACCTGCAATTGGAAAGTATCCAATCGATACTATGTGTGGAATTTTCAATGCGATATGTTTGTTTTATACTTTATATAAACGTCGTTTAATAAAGATGACAATGGTATTATCAAGAGGTTCCACTTATATTTTAACTGGGCTAATTATAATGTTCTTCTCGATTAATTTTATTAGCCCGATGGAACAGTTATTTAAAAATCTCTTTCCTTCTCTGGCAAACTATATCATTACCATGGTAGTTGTTGTATTTTCTTTCTTTATTTGTATTGTATTCTTTACTTTAAAATACTTCATCGATTTAATCTTTGCGAAGGATGAGCAAAGAAAGGCAATTATACTAAGAAACTATAGCGCTCATATTGCTAGTTATTTGGACTTAGAACAAGTTTGTAAAGAGTTAATTGGGGTCGTAAGTGAAGATGTACAAGTACAGTCAATTACAATTTGTTTAAAGAATGAATTAAATAAAAGTTTTCAATCAATTTATTCTTCCTTTGCCTTACAGGATCAAAGTTTTTCAATTGCGGTTGATAATCCTTGTATAGCGTTTTTAATACAGAATAAAAAAACGATTACAATGAAAGAATTCGAACGTAATATATTATATAAATCAATGTGGAAAAAGGAAAAAGAAGTATTTGATCAAATGAAAGTAGATTGTTTGGTTCCTTTATTATCAGAAAACAATTTGATTGGAATTATTATGTTAAGTGGTAGAAATAAGAACTATTCTTTATATGAATTGACGTTTTTAGATAGTATCGCAAGTATTAGTGCACTAGCGATTAAGAATGCAAATTTATATAAAAAGATATATGAAAAAGCAAGTACGGATCATTTAACTGAATTATTGAATCGAGAATTTTTCTTTACTGAAATGGAAAAAGTATTTAATAAAAAACCAGAATCGGTGATACTAGCAATTATGAATATTGATGATTTTTCTTTATATAATGAGTTATATGGAAGAAATCAAGGTGATATCGCATTAAGAAATATTGCGAAGATTATAAAGTCTTCTTTAGTTGATAATCAAACATTGATTGCACGTTATGGAGGAAAAGAGTTTTCAATTGTTTTTGTGGATAGTGATATTATGAGTGTTAAACGGAAGATGAATTTAATTCTGAATCAAATACATACACAAAATCAATTAGATAGTTCAGATTGGAAGAAAGATATTACAATGAGTATCGGTTTATGTATATATCCATACGCAGCAAGTTCAATGCAAGAACTTGTGAGTAATACTGAAATGGCGGTATTTAATGCGAAACAACATGGTAAGAATCGAATCAATGTATATACGATGGAAGAAATTATTCTTCAAGATAATCAACCTAATGAGTTTAATAATGACGTTTATGCACAATATGAACCGACGATATCGGCTCTTACCGCAGCGATTGATGTAAAGGATCATTATACCTTCCACCATTCGACAAACGTTGCTCAGTATGCCTCTATCTTAGCGAAAGCGCTTGGTTTGAATCGAGAACATGTTGAGTTAATTAAGGAAGCTGCTTTGTTACATGATATTGGTAAGATAGGAATTCCTGAAGATATCTTAAATAAACCAGGTAACTTAACAGAAGAAGAATATACAATCGTAAAATCACATGTTGAGAATTCAATTTCAATCATTCGTCATTTACCTAGTCTAGATTATTTAATTCCGGCTGTTTTAGGTCATCATGAACGCTGGGATGGTTTAGGTTATCCACGCGGATTGAAGAGGGAAGAAAATCCAATTGCCGCAAGATGCATTGGTGTTGCCGATACATTTGATGCAATGACAACAAAACGAAGTTATCGTGATCCAATTCCTTTACCGATTGTAATAGAAGAAATAAAACGAGGGGCTAATACGCAATTTGATCCTAAACTAGCAAATTTATTTGTTGAATTAATTGAAAATGGACAAATTGTAGTACCAAAAGTAAATTAAAAAGAAATGGAATAAAACCCATTTCTTTTTCTTAGTCTAACCATGCTTGATCTTTAGTTAGTTTTTTTGTGAAGATTCGACCTTCATCTTTTTCATATTTAGCTTGGTTGTATTTAAATATCATTTCACCATTTTCAAGTTTTCCGACAATTTCAATTTTGCCTGTTTCATGTGACATACAATATTTAAAACATTTACCTTGGCCATTTTGAAGGTTCTTACATTTTTCAATGATATCATAAGCTGTTTCAATGGCTACTTGAAACTGTGCTTTAACACCTGTCACCGGACGACACTGGAAGATGTAGTAGGGTATAACACCAATTCTAGTTAAACTCTTTAATAAGTTACTTAATACAATCGGATCATCATTGATTCCTTTTAATAATACCGTTTGATTCTTAACTGGAATACCAATTCTCATTAAGGCTTGGACGGCTTTAATTGCTTCTGGAGTAATCTCTCTTTCATGATTAAAATGGGTTACAATATAAATCTGTTTCTTTTTATTATAGAACTCTAGAATATCAAGAAGTTCTTGATCTTCACTAATTCTTTGAGGAAGAAATACGGGAGTTCGCGTACCAAAGCGAATAAGATCTAGATGATCAATATCGCAGAAAGTTTTCAAGTATTGTTCGATGACTTGATTATTATTCACAAAAGAATCACCACCTGAAATTAAAACATTGGTTATTTCTTTATGTTGTTTAATATATTCACTCATTTCATCAAAATGTTTCATGATTTCATTATCACTTAACCCAACTAAACGTTTACGGAAACAGTGTCGACAATAACTTGCACAACGTGAAGTTGATAGAATTAAAGCAGTTTGTTTGTATTTATGTTGCATCCCCGCAATAATGGTATTACTTGCTTCTCCACTTGTATCAAAATTTCCACTTAAATCAGTTTCAGAAATTGAGGGAATACATAACTTACGGATTGGATCACTAGGATCACTAGGATCAATTAAAGACAGATAATATTGGGTAACCGACATTGGAAATTTTTCTAGAATAAGATCTAACTTCTTAACATCATCATCACTTAAATGTAGTAAATCTTTTACTTCATCTGCTGTTGTTACATTATTTTTAAGCATTTCTTGCCATGTCATATGAATTCCTCCTGTTTTGTTTACAGCACAGTATAACATATAAATGACGTTATATTATGTTGGATTATCGAGAAATTTTCACATGATTAAAAATGTCTGCCTATTTTAAAGCACTACTTGCATTGAAATATGTTTTATAGCCTAAAACAACAAAGATAACGACCGTGATTGCAGTACAACCAAGTATTGCTAGCATGATACCAATTTGATATTTGATTGCAGTAAGTGGAAAAGTTCCAGATAGTATTTGTCCTGTCATCATACCGGGCAATGAGACAATACCCATCGTTAACATATTATTCATGGTAGGAAGAATTGCACTATCAAAAGCATCATTCACATCACGATGACAAGCCATTTTTATGGAAGCACCTAACATTAAAGAATTTTCAATTGCTTCACGATGATCTAACATATTGCTGCTGAGACGATTAGCACCCAGTGCAATACCGGTCATCGCATTACCGATAATCATGCCAGAGATAGGAATTACATATTGTGGATTATAAAATGGCTTTACTTTTAATACGGCAATCATAAAAATAACGACGGTGCAAATGAAACCAATGCTCATTGAAAGGACTACGATTTTTTTTAATTCTTTTGGTAATGGAATTTTAACTCTTTTGATTGCGTTATACATCGCAAAGGATAACATGACACTCAGCATGATTAAGGTTAACCACCAACTTGGGTGTTTAAAGACATACATCAAGATATAACCCATAATGGTTAATTGAATGCTCATCCGCATCGTAGCAATTAAAATCATTCTTTCACGATGAATTCCTCTTGTTTTAAAGATCACTAATAATAATAAAACAAAGATGTAAGCAATCATTAAATTAAAAATTGATAAGTCCATCACAGAATTATTCATGTTCATATCCCTCACAAGTTCCTTGAATCAGTTTCATAATACTATTTGGATAAGCATTCGCAATTTCACTTGAATGGGTAACCATGATTAATGTTTTATTCTTTTCTAATACAAATTCAATGAGATTTTGAATCATAAAGAGTTCTGTTTCTTTATCTAAGGAAGAACTTGGTTCATCTAATAAATAGACATCACCATTCATCAGCATAACTCTAGCTAAGCACAAACGTTGCTTTTCACCACCAGATAATTTACTACATGAATCTTCTAATTCTTTGTCTAAATTTACTTTTTCTAAATATCTTTTTAATGTTTCTTTATCGGCTAATTTTTTCTCACTAAAAATTAGACCAATTTGTAGATTATCTTCAATCGTACCTGGATAAATAATTGGTGTTTGTCCTAACATAATAACTTGTCGACGTAATTGAATCGGACTTATATCTTTAATGTTTTTATGATTATAAAATATTTCTCCTTGTTCTGCATCATATAAACGATTTAACATTTTCAGTAATGTTGTTTTACCACTACCACTTGTTCCAACTAAACACGTTATTGAACGATCCATAATTAAATGATCAATCTTTAATATATCTTTAAATTTTAAATTTTTAATTTCAAACATAATTAACCTCACTTTTTTCCATATAATAACATATTTACCTAGTTATGTTCCATCTAATGCTCAATCTAATCTAGCAATCAAGGCGTTATTTGATTATAATATAAGGGGTGATTAGATGAAACAACAAGACGATTGGTATACCGGTATTGATCATCATCAAAATCTTCGAGAGCAAGATATAATTATAACGAAGATGAATATTGATCAAGATACAAAACAATTTATTCATGAACGAGTTATTCTCATTTATGTCTTTGCAGGTGATGCATCGATTATGATTAATGGAGTGGATCATCCAGTTAAAAAAGGTGCTTTCTTATGTTTATATATGCATCATTTTTATCATTTTCATGATATCAAAATACCATTAACGATTGTTTGTATTGAATTTTATATTGGCTTATTTATGTATATGTGTTGGGAAAAACATCCACAACATGCCAATGCATCACTTATGTATGACACCAAGGCAATCGTTCAACTTGATTTATCGAATCAAAATATAATTGAACATATTATTGAAGATATTATAAATGAAAAAAAAGATAAACGTTTTAATTCATTAAATATTATTACGTATCAAACACTATCTTTGCATAGTTATCATTGCCGTTTTGCTTTTGAAGCAATTGTTCAAAAGGATCAAAGTATTAGTGTTTGGAATATTGTTTTAAAAACAATTTTAGCTACTGGACAAGATGTTAGTTTAGATGATATGGCAAAAGAGTTAAACTTAACAAGTGCTTATGTAAATCAAAAGATAAAAGAAGCCTGTGGTTATACCTTTTTTCAATTACAACAGTTTGGGAAGATAATGAACGCTTGTGCTTTACTTCATTATTCAGAATTAACAATTCCTTATATATGTGATTTATTAAATTATAGTTCAATTGCTCGTTTTTATCGAGTGTTTAGAGTATTTACAAATATGACTCCAAGAGAGTATCAATCTACTTATATTGAGAAGAAAGAATTAGTAATCAATCAATCTAGTTTAATCCTTCAAGTTTTACAGTTCATTCATCTACATTATAATGAAACATTGGATAGTGAAATTATTGCGAATGAATTTCAATTGAAAGAATATTCCTTAAATAGTATGTTTGAACAGTTATTTCATCGTAGCGTAATTGAAATAATTGAAGAAACAAGAATTGCTTATGCTCAAAGTTTTTTAAGAGCAAGTAGCGAGAGTGTTACTAGTATTTCGATTAAATGTGGTTTTGATTCGATTGCGACATTTCAACGTAAAATGAAACAATATACACATCAAACAGCTAGTGAGTATCGAAACAGTTTTCTATAAAATGATAATAAAACTTTGATATTTGAATATAACTCTAAAAATGTAAGCGTTATAATATGTTTATATTAGAAAAGGAGGCATTATTTTATGTATGAAAGTTTATTTACACCGTTAAAAATCAAAGGATTATCATTAAAGAATCGTATTGTTATGCCAGCAATGGGAACTCGAATGGCGGATGAAACAAGCCATGTAACGCAGCGTTTAATTGATTACCATGCAGCAAGAGCGAAAGGTGGCTGTGGACTAAACATTGTCGAAGTAAGCAGTGTACAAACATTAAGTGCTCCAGCTCATTTCGTATCAATTAGTGAAGATGAGTATGTTGAAGGACATAAGGCACTTGTTGATGCAATTCATAACAATGGAGGAAAAGCAGGTATTCAGTTATGGCAAGGTAGTATTGCTGTATCAATGGATCCTAAAGCTAAAATGTATGTTGTAAGTGATATGAATATGGGACCATTTAGTGTTCCTGGTATTACGAAAGAAGAAATTAAAGAAATTGTTGAATCCTATGGTAAAGCAGCAAAACGTGCTGCACTTGCAGGTTATGACTGTATTGAATTTCATTGTGCTCATAATTATTTACCACATTCTTTTTTAAGTGGTGGTTTTAATCATCGTGAAGATGAATATGGAGGAAGTTTTGAGAATCGTGCTCGTTTTCCATTAGAATGTATTAAAGCAATTAAAGAAAACTTACCTAGTGATATGCCAATCTTTATGCGTATTGATGCTCATGATGATTATTTAGAGAATGGATTAACAATTGAAGAAGTAATCAAATTCTGTAAACTTGCGGATCAAGAGGGAGTAGATGTTTTAGATATATCAAGGGGAAATATTATTACTGCAGCCTCTTTATATGAAGTACCACCAATTGATGTAGAACGTGGCTTTAATGTCGATAATGCATCAAGAATCCGTAAAGAAACAGGAATGTTAACAATTGCTGTTGGAAGAATCAATACTCCACAACAAGCAGAAGATATATTAGAAGAAGATAAAGCAGATTTAATTGTTATGGGTCGTGCACAACTTGCTGATCCTGAGTTCTGTAACAAAGCAAAAGCGGATAAAGATAAGGAAATTGTTCATTGTATCGGTTGTAATCAAGGCTGTTATGATGGTTTTTGTGATGTAGTGAATCGTCCATTTATTACTTGTTTAAGAAATCCAATGTTAGGACATGAGGGTGAAATAAAAATTGAACCAACGACGACTCCAAAGAATGTTTGGATTATCGGAGGCGGAATGGCTGGACTAGAATGTGCCAAAGTATTAAAACAAAGAAATCATAAGCCAATCATTTTTGAAGAAAAAGCACAACTCGGTGGTCAGTTTCTAACAGCTGGAGAAGCACCAGGTAAGAGTGAAATGAAGGATGCAGCAATTTCATTTGGACAACAGGTTAGCAATATGGGCGTTCAAGTGCGTTTTGGTGTGAAAGTTGATGCCGCAATGATTGAGAAAGAAAAACCAGATGCGGTTGTTATGGCAATCGGTGCAAGCCCAATTGATCTTCATCTTGAGGGAAGTAATTGTAAGGATGTATTATTAGCTCATGATGTCTTAGATGGCAAAGTTGAAGCAAAAGGCACAGTCGGTGTTATCGGTGGTGGTCTTGTTGGTCTTGAAGTTGCAGATTATTTAGTAAGCAAGGGTAATAAAGTAACAGTAATTGAAATGTTAGATGCAGTTGGTAAAGATCTAGGAAGTTTAAGAAAAATTGCGGTTATGAGTAAATTGGCAAAAGAAAATGTAACGATGTTGTGTAATGCGAAATCAAAAGCAATTAATAAAGATGGCATCCTTGTCCAAAAGGATGATAAGGAAGAATTAGTTGCCTGTGATAGTGTTGTTATGGCAGTTGGTTCTCATAGTAATGATACAAGTGAATTAGTTAATGTCTGCGATAAGTATAAGATTCCTCATTATGTGATTGGTGATGCATTAAAAGCTAGAAGAGCACTAAATGCTGTTGAAGAGGGATTTAAAACAGCATTAGAAATTAAGTGAGATAAATTATGAGCGAAAGAATATTATTTACACCATTAAAAATTGGTAGTATGAATTTAGTGAATCGCAGTTTTATGGCACCAATGTCACTAGGTTATGAAAGTGATGATGGAAGCATTAGTCCAAAGTTACAAACTTATTGGTTAAAAAGAGCCCAAGGTGGTGTTGGTTGTATCATAACGGATGCTTTATCAGTTGATCCTCGTATGCCATATTTAGGGAATACCCTATTTCTTAGTGAAAATAATTTAAAGTCGTATGAATCTTTTATTGAGAAAATTCATAAAACGGGAGCTAAGATAATTCCTCAAATTACTCATCCAGGCCCTGAAAGTGTCATTGCATTTCATGGTATTGCACCACTTGCTAGTAGTTGCTACATCAATTCAATGGGACAAAAAACACGTGCATTAACATTAGCAGAAATTCCAGGTATCATCGCAATGTATGCAAATACATCTTACCTAGCAAAACTTGCAGGCTTTGATGGTATTGAATTACACTGTGCCCATGCTTATATGTTGTTAGGAAGTTTCTTATCCCCAATGCGTAATAAACGTACGGATGAATATGGTGGATCACTAGATCATCGTGCTCGTTTGTTATTTGAAGTAATTGATGCGATTAAAGAAAAATGTGGAAAAGATTTCCCAATCGTATTAAGAATGAGTGGAAGTGAAAAAGATCCTCAAGGAAATACTTTAGAAGATATGTTGTATTTAATTCCACAATTGATTCAACATGGTATTGATGCCTTTGAAGTTAGTGGTGGTACTCAATATGAACATCCAAATAAAATTATTCCATGTGATGGAGAAGTGGAAGGACTAAATGTTCCTCAAGCAAAAGCAATTAAAGCATGCTCAAGTGTTCCAGTTATTGTTGTTGGTAAGATTATGGATCCAAAGTATGCAGAGTATTTATTAGATAGCAAACAGGTCGATGGAATTGTCTTTGGTCGTGCTTTGTTAGCGGATAGCGATTATATAAAGAAATGTGAATGTAAAGATTATGATGATATTGCTCCATGCGCAAGTTGTGGTGTAGGTTGTGTTGGAGAACAAACAAAACGCAGACCAGCATCTTGTGTCATTAATCCAGCCCTTGGAAGAGAAGAAGAACTTGAATTAAAAGCAACTGATCATAAAAAGAAAGTCGTTGTTGTTGGTGGTGGCATTGGTGGTATGGCTTGTGCTAATACGCTTGCAAAGCGTGGTCATGAGGTTATTCTACTTGAAAAGAGTGATTCATTAGGTGGACAATTAAAAGTAGCCTGTGTACCTCCTTATAAACAAGATATCAGTAAATGGGTAATTTATTTAAGTAAACAACTTGTGAAACATCAAGTAAAGATTGAATTGGGTATTGATGCAAGTCAAGAAATAATTGATCAGTATCATCCGGATACAATCGTTATTGCCACTGGCGCAAAAGAAATTATTCCACCAATTGAAGGAGTAGATGCATCGAAAGCAATCCTTGCCCAACAAGTATTAAATAAAGATGTAAGTATTCTTGGTGGTAATATTCTTGTTGTTGGTGGAGGCATTGTTGGTTGTGAAGTGTGTGAAACTTTAGTTCATCAAAAACTTGGCGAACTTCATATTACGATGATTGATATGTTAGATAAAATCGCAGGTGATATGGTGCCAAGTAATTATGGAGTAATGATGAAACGCTTAAGTGCAGCTAACATTAAAATGATGCCTTCTACTAAACTCTGTAAGGTTGAAGGTAATAATGCTTATATTGAAAGCCGAGGCCAAGCAATTACATTAAGTAATTTAACTCATATTATTTATGCTTGTGGTTCAAAATCAGAGAATGGATTATATGAAACTTTAAAAGATAATCATTCTGAAATTTATCTGATTGGTGATGCCCATGCTCCTGCTCAAGCACTTGAAGCGGTGCGTGATGGTGTTGAAATAGGTATTAAAATTTAAAGGAATACAAAAAAAGCGAGGAATAATAATTCTTCGCTTTTATATTTGAGGCATTCGATAGTTGGCTACTTTCGCAACTAAGAGATAAGATATAGGTACCATGACAATACATAGGATGCTTAGGAAAATGGAATAAGCGACAAACATCGAATCGTTTATCACAAATAAGACACCTACACAGGCAAAGGCTAAAGCCATACATCCCATCATGATAACACCACTCGTGAAGTTCTGTTTGACGGCACTTGCTTCCTGTTCCCATACAAGCTTTGGATGGATTAAATCAGCTAAGATGCCTAGATAACTGCCAAAGATTAGGGTAAGGGTGGAAATGAGTAAACACAGAATGATTAGAATTAAAGGCATTTTAATGAAAATCGCAATCGGTAATAATAAGATTAACACTCCAAATTCGCCAATGATAAAGCCACTTAAAACTTTCGCATTTATTTGTTGCATATAAGGAACGGGAATATATTTCATGAAACTAATATTAGTTCCTTCCCTTGAAATTGCTGAGGCACAAATCATATTTAAGTTACTTGATAATAAACCATAGGCAAAGACACAGGGAATAAGGAAGGTTATAGTTTTGGTTGAAGACCAATCAATTTTTGTGATATAAGGCATAAAAGCATCTAATCCTCCGCCTTCAAGTAGAACAGGAATGATTAGTATAACTGGCATTAATATCACAATCGAAATACAGTTTAAGAAGTATACAGGGGTTCTAAATAATAGTTTTAATTCTTTTAGGGCATATGCCCATATTATATGTTTAGATTTCGTAGAATTACTTAAATCTTTACTTTTCATCTTTTTATGATTACTCTTTGCTTCATTTACACCAATCGCACCTTTAAAGTAAAGATATTTAGAAATAAATAGGAATAACATAAAGGCAATAATAAGAATTCCGATACTAATTGATAGGTCAAGGAAAGATGATTCAAAGATAGCCTTTGACATATAAGGAATGTTAATAAAGAAATTAGAGAATACTTCTATAAAAGAATTACTGCCTTTGGCAATCATCATTAAAAGTGCATTGGGATCTTGCAACATTAAATTTTGAAAATAATAAGCAATGCCAATACCAGCAAATAGTCCAATCAAACCTGCTATCATATTAAATAAATCACGATTCTTCGCAAATGGTACAAAGCGCATAATAATCATGGTAATAATGGAAGCATAGATTAAAGGTAAAATAGGAACGATGATAAGTGAGATGATTGCGATAATTAAGAAGGTAAAACTAAAACCAAAATGATTTAGATATGCTACAAACATTGGTACTAATACTAGTAAAGTAAAAGCATATTCATATAAAAGTGTAACACTAAACTTAGAGGCAATAATTGTTTCTGCTTTTAAAGGATAACTTAACAAGGTTTGAACATCTTTAGAAAAATAAAAGATGGAAGGAATTAAAAATAAGGCGAACATAAAAGTAATTGAATTACTAAGATAAAAACCAATTGCAATTAAAGATGCAGCCTGATTTAATTGTTGAAATAAAACGAAAGCAGAATCAAAGAATACATAGATTAAATAAAGGTAAGGAACGAAACATAGCGCTAATAATCCAAAAAGAATTGTTTTCCATACACTTTTCTTACTTTTCCCATCACTTACACTTCCTAAGGAACAAATAAATAGAACTTTACTAAGCGATAGGTAATTATGCATTTTTAATTACCTCCAAGAAGATATCCTCCAAACTATTAAACTGTTGATATTGTTTCTTTAAATCATCTAAAGTTCCATAATAAACAATATGACCACGGTTGATAATCGCAACTTTATCACAAAGTTTTTCTGCTACTTCTAAGACATGGGTAGAGAAGAAGATGGTATTACCTTTATTGGCATGAGCACGCATCATTTCTTTTAAGTTAAAGGCACTTTGAGGGTCAAGGCCGGTCATTGGTTCATCAAGAATCCAGACATTAGGGTTGGTTAATAAAGCTCCCATAACGACAATCTTTTGACGCATACCATGAGAATAAGATAATATCTTATCATTTAAAGCGGTTTCCATTTCAAATGTCTTTGATAATTCTTCAATTCTTTGAGTACGTTCGAAGCTTTCTACTTGGTAAATATCACCAATAAAGTTCAAATACTCAATCCCTTTTAAACGTAAGAAGATATCTGCATTATCTGGTACTAAACCAAACTCTTTTTTTGCTTCGATTGGATTGCTTACGATATCTTTACCATTAATTGTAATTGTACCTTGATCGGGGTTTAAAACTCCAGTAATCATTTTAATGGTAGTAGTTTTACCAGCACCATTGGGTCCGATAAAGCCAACAATTTCACCAGTTTCAATCGTTAATGAAATGTTATCAACCGCTTTTGTTGTTCCACCATAAGTCTTTGTTACGTTTTTTAATGTTATCATCGTTTTTCTCCTTCAAGTTTTTTGAAACATAGATAAGAATATATAACTGGAATAAAGCCAATAAATAAAACAATTCCAATTGTAATGCTAGATACTATTTTACTATCTAAAAAAGCACATAACATCATGATCATTCCTCCAATAAACCATAACTTACCAGCAAAACGATGCGTTTTAAACCATACATCTTCACTTGCAAGTGTCCATGGTGAACGGATACCAATAAAATAGTTATGCTTGAATCTTGGCATTTGATTACCAATAACACAAAACATAGCACCCATGCCAAGATTTATTAACATTGTGATATTTAAATTATTGGGGTAATATGCGGAATATATGGTCATTAAGAAAACCGCAAATAAGAATACATTTATAACTAAAACGACTTGGTTATAAGATTTTTTAAATTTATCATAATTCTTTTTTTGTGGATCAATCTTTGGAAGAAATACAAAAGATAAACCGAATATTAAACTAATAATCGGAAAGATAAAGATGACGTATTTATTTGTATATTCATCAATGATACCTTGTGCATTCCAATGGAAAGGAATCATCTCAGGAAGACTTGAAAAGCATAATAAGATTAAGATTAATGATATAAAACTGATAGCAAGCGAAACTAGTAAATTTCTATTTTTCATTTTCTTCTCCCTTTGAAAGTGATGTAAACCACCCAATCATTTCATCAATTACACTTGTATTTAAATCATAGTAGATATACTTTCCATCTTTTTCATCATGAATTAAATCTGCTTGTTTTAATATCGATAGGTGATGAGAAATAGTAGCATTGCTACTATTGAAATGAGCACTAATATCGCCTGCACTCATTTTGCCACTTTTTAATAATTCGATAATATCGCGGCGAGTGGGATCGGATAAAGCCTTCCATGTCCCAGCAATTGACATAGTATCAACTCACTTTCATGACATTTAGATATCTGTCTAAATAATATTATATTCTTAAAGGAAGGCTTGTCAATACATTTCGATGGTTATCGAAATGAAAGGGATTTCATAGCATCTTAAGATAAATTATGTTATGATATTAAAGTCTTGGAGGGAGTCAAAACCATGAATTATTTTAAATCAAAAAAACAGTTTGTTTATCGATTTATTTTTATTATCGCACTCATTGTATTTCTATTTAGTGGATATAAACTCTTTACAATTTATAAAGCTAATTGGGAAGAAAATAGTGAAAAGGATCGAATTACTAGTATTTCTAAAATACCAACGGATATAAAGAAAAACGCTAAGTTTAAAGTTGATTTTAAGAAACTAAGTGAAATTAATCCGGATGTAGTTGCATGGATTGTTGTACCTGATACTGATATTTCTTATCCGATTGTTCAAGGAAAAGATAATGACTATTATTTGAATCATACTTTTGAAAAGCGTGAAAATTATGCAGGAGCAATCTTTAATGATTATGCTGCTAGTCCTAATTATAGCGATTTGAATACCTTTATTTATGGACATAATATAAAACATGGAACGATGTTTTCCGATGTGCAGAAATTTAAAGATCAAGCATTCTTTGAAGCTCATCCTTATCTATATATATTTACACCAGAAAAGAAATATAAATGTGATATTATGTCAATGTACAGCACTGATGCATCGAGTGATTCTTACATAAATGGTTATACATCATGGGATGGATTTTCTAACTATGTAAATTTGATTAAGAGTAAAGCAATGTATGCTCGTGATGTTGCTTTTGGTGAGGGTGATCATATGATTACATTATCTACTTGTTCCTATGAGCGAGGTGGTGTGGCTAGTGATGCTCGTTATTTGTTACATGCTAAACTAGTTGAATGGAATGACACAAGCAAATGACTTCTTCGGAAGTCTTTTTTATTTAATACTTACATAAGATTAGGATGAGGGTGACATAATGTGGAAACCTAAATCTAGACTACTTGTAATTGAAGTTTTATGTTTAGTATTGATTGGTATTATTATGATTGGATCAGCTAGTAGAGTATGGGCAAACTATAAATATAAGGATCCATATTATTTTATGAATCGTCAGATTGTCTTTGCTATCATCGGTGTTTTTGTAATGGCTATCTTTTCTAGATTTAATTTGAAAAGAATCAGGAAATATTCTTTATTCCTATTTGTTGTATCAATTGTTTCTTTGATCTTAGTATTAATTCCAGGAATTGGTGTTGCTCGTAATGGTTCTCGAAGTTGGTTTGGGATTGGAACATTTTTAATTCAACCAGCAGAGTTTTTTAAAATTGCAATTATTATATATATATCCGATTTTCTTGCGAAGCGTTATCGTATTAAAACTTTCTTTAAAGATTTATTAATACCTGCATTTGTGAGCGCATTAGGATTTGGCTTAATCCTTCTTCAACCAGATTTTGGTAGTGGTATTGTTATGGTTTGTAGTATTGTCGTAATTGTTTTAGTAGCGGATGCACCACTCACGTATTTTATTCGAGTTGCTTGTATCGGTTTAATTACATTAGGTGGTTTAATTCTTTCTGCACCTTATCGGTTGGCACGAATTACTTCGTTCATTAATCCTTGGCTTGATCCATTAGGATCAGGTTTTCAAATGATCCAATCGCTCTTTGCGATTGCTCCCGGTGGTATTCTTGGGGTAGGCTTTGATCAAAGTATGCAGAAACATTTTTATTTACCAGAGCCTCAAACTGATTTTATCTTTGCTATCTTTGCGGAAGAATTTGGTTTGATTGGTTGTTTTTTATTAATCTTAATATTCTTAATGATTATCTATGAAGGCGTAAAGATTGCGAAGCACACTCATGATGTTTTCTTGAGTTATGTTGCGATTGGTCTAATTTCGTTATTTGCAATTCAAGTTATGATTAATTTAGGTGTAGTCGTTGGTTTATTTCCAATTACTGGAATTACGCTCCCTTTTATATCTTATGGAGGAAGTTCATTAATTGTCATGATGGGAAGTATTGGGCTATTAATAAGCATCGCAAATCAAAAGGATTGTTAAAAATGATTTGTTTGATTAAGTTAAAGTTTATGTGGTGACATACTCCCACCACTTATGCGAGTGATAACGCATTGAAGTGGGGCTTCTTGTTCGATAAGGCTAACGCCTTAAGCCTAA
>JAVWEY010000025.1:0-25043 GCA_036641395.1 Erysipelotrichaceae bacterium | reverse complement strand
ACGCATGTCTTAGGAGAAGGCAGAAAATTTGCTTCTGCTAAAGAAGCGGTTGAAACATTCCGTAATGAAACGGGAGTCATCGATCAAGATCTTCCACCTTTCGTTATTGAAAAGGATGGAAAAGCAGTAGGTACAATTGAAGATGGCGATAGTGTTATTTTATTTAACTTCAGAGGCGATCGTGCACAAGAGATTTCACTTGCATTTGATCAAGAGAACTTTGACCATTTTGATCGTATTCGTAATCCAAAAGTTATGTATGCCGGTATGCTTAAAGATTCCAAATAATTTCTTAGTTTATCCACCAAAGATTAAACATACATTATCTGAAAAACTTGTAAAGCAAGGAGTTCGCATGTATGCAATTAGTGAAACACAAAAATTTGGGCATGTGACTTATTTCTGGAATGGAAATCGTTCTGAGAAGTTTGATAATAAATTAGAAGAATTTGTAGAGATTAAATCGGATGTTATACCTTTCGAACAACGTCCTTGGATGAAATCAGCAGAAATCACAGATGAACTTGAAAAGGCAATTACTTCAGGTAAATATGATTTCTTACGTACGAATTACCCAAATGGAGATATGGTAGGACATACTGGTAATTATGAAGCAACGATTATTGGTGTTGAATCAGTTGATTTAAACTTGAAGAGAATCATTAAAGCGGTTGATCGTGTAAATGGTATTCTAATCGTTACAGCAGATCACGGTAATGCGGATGAAATGTACGAGAAATCAAAGAATCCAGATGCTGCACCTAAAGCTAAAACATCACACACACTAAATAAAGTTCCTTTTATTATTTATGGTAAAGATGTTGAAATTGCAGAAGGTAATTTTGGATTAGCGAATGTTGCTGCTACGGTAGCGAAGTTATTAGAAGTAGAAGCAGATGAAGTTTGGCTTCCTTCCATTATTAAATAAAACGAAAGCCAACTTTTAATTCAAGTTGGCTTTTTAAGTGGCACTGATTTATATTTTAGGCATTGAAAGGAAGTATAATCCTAGGATAATAAAGAAAATAACAAGAAAGAAAATACCCCCATAGAAGAAAATTGATTTTAGTGAAGAATCATTTAAATTGTGCATATAACTCACCTCTCTATAATTATAAAACGATACTTATTAAAATAATGTTTCATTTATGTAATATATGTTAGATATTTTTTTTAAGAACGGCTAATTTGTGTTAGAATAGTATAATGTTTAAAAGATTGGTAGGCAAGCTATGAAATTTTATCCTCAAATGAGAAATTTAATGTTAATACTTATTGGAAATTTGTTGATAGCAATCGCAAGTGGTGTTTTTATCTTGCCAAATCATATTGTAAGTGGTGGAGTAAATGGAATTGCTCTTGTCTTACAGCCTATTTTTCGTTTGCCAACGCAAGTCATGATTAATATATTGATTGGATTAACATTTATCGCAGGATTTATTTTTTTAGGTAAGGAGTTTGCTGTAAAAACAGTTATTAGTTCGCTTATTTATCCTCTATATTTAGATATTATTCTTAAGTATGTACCAAGTTTTTCTTATAATATTATTATCGCAACCATCATAAGTGGGTTAATGGTTGGTGTTGGAATTGGTTTGGTGTTAAGAGCAGGTGCAAGTACTGGTGGAATGGATATACCGCCAATTATTATTAATAAATTTACAGGTATTAAAATTAGTAAATTAGTTTTAATAATGGATTCGACAACAGTTATTTTAGGTTTTGTATTTTATGGATGGAAGGTTGTTTTAATGGGGCTATTATCAGTATTCTTGTGTTCAAAAACATTGGAATATACATTAGTAGTTAAGTAATTTATAAAAAATTTGTGAAAATTATTTGCTATGCTATAATAAAAGCATATAAATAGATGGGAGACAAAATAAAATGAGTATGGATATTAATGTACGAAGAATTGAAATTGGGGATTATGCGGCAATTCATCATTTGAATCAACAATTAGGATATAATTATTGTGAAGATAAGGTCTGTAAACGTATTAGTTCGCTGTTAGATAGCAGTAGTGATATTATGTTAGTAGTAGAGTATCAAGGTAAGGTAGTTGGTTATGTACATGGGACTCCTTATGAAACACTTTATGCGGACGGATTTATGAATGTGCTTGTGTTTGTAATTGAAGATAAGTACGATGATTTAGAAATTATTGCCGATACATTGTTTTCAAAATTTGAAAGTGAAGCAAAACAATTTGGTTTTACTGGAATAAGAATGACAACAAATAAAGAAAGAAGTCAGGCGGCTAAGTTTCTATTGAAGCAGAATTTTGAATCTCATCGAGATTTAAAACATTATATTAAATATTTTAATTAGATAAAGATAATTCTTTTAGGAGTTATCTTTTTTTTTGCTTATATAGAGATAGGTGATGTTATGTTGAAGGTAGATAAAATATCAAAGAAATATGGGAATCAAAAAGGAATTGAGAATGTTAGTTTTAATATTCAAAAAGGCAAAATATTAGGAATGCTCGGTAGTAATGGTAGTGGCAAGACGACGACGTTTCGCATATTATTAGGTTTATTAGAAAAAGATTGTGGAACTATTACTTATGAAGGAGAAGCAATTTCAAAGGATAATAAAACCCTTTTTGGCTATTTACCAGAAGAGCGTAGTATGTTAAGGGATTTAAAAGTGAAAGATCAAATATACTATTTAGGTAAACTTAAAAAAATGAATCCAATTAAATTAAATCAACAGATTGATTATTGGTTGGCTTATTTAAAAATAGAAGAATATAAGAATCGTAAGATTATCGAATTATCTAAAGGTAATCAACAAAAAGTACAATTAGTATGTGCATTAATTCATGATCCAGAAATAATTATCTTTGATGAGCCTTTTAATGGCTTAGATATTGAAAATGTTGAACTTTTTCAACGCGTTTTATTAAAATTAAAAAAAGAAAACAAAACAATTTTGATTTCATCGCATCAATACAATACGATTGAAAACTTATGCGATCGAATAATATATTTAAATAAAGGTGATACTTTACTTCAAGGTGATTTAATTAAACTAAAAAAGAAACATAAAATATGTTATATCAATATTTATGGAGAAGATGAAGAATATATAGGTGAAGATGATGGAATCATCGAAACATATACAAATGGATCTAGATTAATAGTAAAGTTAGAATCACAAGAAAAAGGATATCGCATTATTAAGCGTTTAATGAAAGCAGAGGTATCGGATTTTCGCTTAGAATTAGCTTCACTTTCTGATATCATTAAGGAGAAACTGAAATGAAAGAATTAGTTGAATTTTCATTAAGAAGAAGATTCTTTAATAAAGCCCAAATTACATTAAATATAATAATGTTTGTTGTTATTGGTTGTGGCTTCTTTGTAGATCGAATCATTGACGTGATTAACCCTGACATGTTAGAAGCGCCTATTATTTATTTAAAAAATATGGATGGTTACACACAGGATAAATTAATTAAAGGGAAGCAAGAAGGCTTTTCTTTTAAGTTATGGGATAATCAAAAAGTAGAATCAACCAAGAAGTATATTTTAGAATTTGATAATGGCTATAAAATACATTCTCAATATCCAATGGATGAAATGAGTATACATAGTATTTCTGCCTTACTAACAAGCGTTCATCAATTAGCAATTATTGAAGAAAGTGGAAGTGAAAACCCAATCTTAATGGAATATTCAACAAACTTATCGGTAGTTAATAAAGTAATAGAAAAGGATTTTGATGTATCCAGTGAAAAACAAAAATTAGTGTTTATGGTAATAACGGCAATTTATTTTATGATGTTATCCTTTGCAAGTAGTGCTGCGACGGAAGTTGTTTATGAAAAGTCGACAAAAACATTGGAATTAATCTTAACAAGCGTAAGTGCAAAGGTACATTTTTTAAGTAAAATGATTGTTGGTTGGCTTGTCATAATTTTCCAGTGTTTGTTTACGTTATCCTATGTATTTTTTTGGTTTATCATAAGGAATATAATCGATGGGGGTTATGGTGTTTTAGACGCTATTTCAAAACTAAAAATATTTCCCATTGAAGGAAAGACTTTTATGATTGTTCTATCTAAAATTGATTTAGAAGCAGACTTTGTCGCAAAATTAATTATGATTTTTATGTTCTTATTCGCAGGTATTTTGTTCATCCAATTAATTTTAGTAATTCTATCAAGTTTTATATCAAATATGGAAGAAGCGGGTAATGTGCAAGCACCATTTTATATGATTTTATTAGGAGTTTATTATTTAACTCTATCATTAAACACACCATATCAAATGCAAGAAGGTCTAGGTTTTATCTTATCGTTTTTACCATTCTTTTCAATGTTATTTATGCCATGCCGTTTATTACTTTGTGAAATTGGGTGGAGTGAAATATTTTTATCTTTCACGATTGCCGTTTCATCCGTTTATTTTGTGATAAAAATGGGTGGACCAATTTATCAAAAAGGTGTGTTAGATTATTCTAATAAAGGATTAATTAGTATCTTAAAGAGTATTTGGAAAATGAGTAAAATAAAAAGCAGGGATTAACTGCTTAAGATAAAAGTGTATGTTCAATCAGTATTTTTAAACCAATAAAGATTAAAATAGAACCACCAAGAAATTCTGCATATTTTTGGAGAACAGAACCTAATCGATTTCCAATGTAAACACAAATAAAACTTAGAATAAAAGTTGTAATTCCAATGATTGAAATACTTTGTAGAATATCAACTTGTAGGAAAGCAAAGCTAATGCCAATTGCTAAGGCATCAATGCTGGTCGCAATCGCAAGAATTAGAATAAGTTTCAAAGTTAATGGCTCACAGACAGCATCTTCTGGATGACTTCCTTCCCAAATCATTTTTCCACCAATAATTAAAAGTAATATAAAGGCAATCCAATGATCAATCGAAGTAATCATGTGTTCAAAATAAGTACCAGCCCACCAGCCTATTAGGGGCATTAAAGCTTGAAACAAACCAAACCAAAAGCCTAAACGAATCGCAACTTTGTTTACTTCTTTTCCAGATAAACACATTCCTTTTGCCATAGATACAGCGGCTGCATCCATTGATAAGCCAATCGCAATGAATATAATTGATGTAAGATTCATAATTTCCTCCTATAAAAAAGAGACTCAAACATGAATTGCATGTCTAAGTCTCGTTATTTAAACATAAGCCAGATCTAATTAGATCAATATGTTGACTTACATACTTGCGTACAAGTTAACTACTCCCTTGAGAACTTATCCATTCTAACAAATAATACTATTTAATGCAAATATTCTGATTTTTAAAATCATTGTTTTATGTTCGCAAAGATAATAATATAGGGTATAATAAAAGAAAGAAAGCAGGGATGTTTATGTTTCGAATTGGCCAAAGTAGTGATATTCACCCATTAGTAAAAGGAAGAAAACTAATTTTAGGTGGTGTAGAAATAGAGAGTGAACTTGGATTAGATGGTCATAGTGATGGCGATGCTTTATCACATGCAATTGCTGAGAGTATCATCGGTGCACTAGGTGAGGGTGATTTGGGGAAACATTTTAGTGATCAAGATATAAAATTCAAAGATATTTGTTCACTTAGAATAGTTGAACAATGTGCGGAATTCATGTATACAAAAGGTTATCAAATTAATAATATCGATGCCCTTATTATGATTGAAAAGCCTAAAATGGCACCTTATATTGAGGCAATGAAAAAAAATATCGCAAAGGCATTACAGTGCGATATATCTTTAATAAATATTAAAGCAACTCGTGGTGAAAAGTTAGGTTATGTCGGTAGAGAAGAAGGGGTTTTAGCCCAAGCAGTAGTATTATTAGTAAAAAAATAGAGAAATTTGCAATTATTTAAATACTTTCTTTTTGTTGCTTGGATGTTTGATAAGATTTTGATAACTTTTCTACCTGATGAATCATAAAGACGGATAGGAAAAGAATCAGTGCAAAAATTAGAAAAGCAGTTGGTAGAAATAAATAATCACCTACTACGTTATGGATGGCTTTTATAATAGCTATTTTAGAATTAATTTGGACAAACATATAATCGGTACCAAAATTTAAATTTGCGATAAAGGCAAGAGTCGTAATTACAACTAATAAAGCCATGCTTGGTTTTATGTATTTATACTTGATAATTGCTGTATTACGCATTTGAATAAGACCAAATAAGATAAAACTAAAGTGGAGTAAAAAGAAGTTGATGGTACGATAATGAAATATTGGATAGATATCGGCGATATTAGCAGGATATATTACTGCTACGAGGCCGGCAACACTACACATAATCGCACAGAAGAACTGAAGCCATTCTTTCTTATAATAAACACACAACGCTCCAATATAAGCACAGATAGTACATAAATGTAATGGGAGAATTTGGAGTAAGGGATCTACCTTACAAACACTTAAAACCCAAATATTATAAATAAATTCGTCAATAATAAAATAGAAGGCAATTATAATTAAACAATTTCTTTGTGTTTTATTGGAAAGTTTGTGATAAAGTGAATACAATAAGAAAATACAAAGAAACCCAAATCCTAAAATCATCAAATGATAATTTGAAAAGATACTAATTGGATGTTGAATATTATTTAAATCTAAATAGTAAGTAAAAAAATCTCTCATAAAAGTCCCCTTATATATATGTAATGATACAAATAAAGTATACTTGATTTTATATTAATTACAAGAAAACTAGAATTAATTAAGATATATTAAGAAATCCTTCATAAATAATTGAGGAAAATAAAAGTAAAGTGATTTCTCACTTTACGATAATGTTTAGATTTAAGAATTGTACCAAAAATAGATTGCAATGAAACTAATCATGCCCATTGCAAATAAAATTTTTGATGATGTTATATGTTTTTTTTTATAAGATTGATATGATAATAGCATTGATGTCACAAATAATTGAAAACTACCCAAAGATATAAAATCATTAAAACTTATTACTCGATAAGAATAGGCAATGCATACAAGTGCTCCGATGACGTAGAAAACAAGGGTAGGATAATGTTTTATATAAAATGATGTAAGCTTAGCTTTCATTAGAAATCCTCTACTTTATTTAAAAAAATAATCAAATTAAGTTGAATAAATTATAACACGATTATTAAGCGATAAATATAGATTAGGTATGAAATGCATTTTTCATGTGAATCATATGAAAAGGGCTTGACTTATATTTTACTAAGAACTATAATAAGAATAGTTCTTAGTAAGGAGTGATCAGTTTGATTAGAAAACAGTCAAAGCAGAGAGATATCATATTGAACTATGTAAAATCAATGGATGCTCACGCAAGTGCAGAAGAAATATTCGACGGGATTAATCAGACAGATGAAAAGATTTCATTGGCTACAATATATCGTAACTTAAATATATTGGCGGAAATGGATGAAATTAAAAAAATATCGCACCCTATCTATGGTTATGTTTATGATAAAACATGTAAGCCACATGATCATTTTTATTGCACAGAATGTAAATCATTTATGGATGTTAATACAAAATATCATGAAGAACTAGATAACGAAACACAAAAGGAAACAGATTTGAGGATATATTCACATTCTACCTTATTTGAGGGAATATGTAATACTTGTTTGAAAAAGTATTCTCACTAACTTAGCCATACCTGTATGATAATACAGATGGAATATAAAACAATGGAGGAAATTACAATGGAATTAAAAGGATCTAAAACAGAACAGAATTTGATGTCAGCATTTGCAGGTGAATCACAAGCGCGCAATAAGTACACTTATTTTTCACAAAAAGCGAAAGAAGAAGGCATGGACCAAATTGCTAATATCTTCTTAGAAACTGCACGTAATGAACAGGAACATGCGAAGTTATGGTTCAAAGCTCTTCAAGGTGGAGATATTCTTGGAACAGATGAAAACTTAAAAGCCGCAGCTGCTGGAGAAAATTACGAGTGGACTGAAATGTACGCTGAATTTGCGAAAACGGCAAAAGAAGAAGGCTTTGCGAAAATTGCTTTCCAAATGGAACAAGTTGCAATTATTGAAAAATTACATGAAGAACGTTACCTTGCTTTATTAGCAAATGTTAAAGAAGGCAAAGTATTCAAAAAAGATGAAGCAACTGTTTGGGTATGCGATATCTGTGGATACCATCATACAGGACCTGCAGCACCTGGTGCTTGCCCAGTTTGTGGATATTCTCAAGCACACTTCGCTTTAGCTTCAGAAAATTACTAATATATAATAAAACAGCCGATTTAATTGGCTGTTTTACTTTATCCATTTTGTTAAATCAAATTGGGTAAAATCAATAATGCATGCATCAATTGCATTATTTTTTTTATACTCAATGAGTGTTTCATTGGAACATAGAGCGATGATACCACCAGCTCCAACTTGTGTTGCAAATTCAATACCAGAAATAGAATCTTCAAACACAAGACAATCTAACATTGTTAAATTCATAGCTTTTGCGCATTGATTGAACATATCACATTTATCTTTATTTATGCCATCATCATAATAGATGTTATCTGAATCAAACCATTTATATAAGTGAAAGGATTCAATAAAGAAATCCACATTTTCCTTTATGGAAGCAGTCGCAATACTAATCGGAATACGCTTTTCTTTACATTCATTAAATAAATTTTCTGCTCCATCAACTAATTTCATAAAGCCTTTATCTTTGCGACAAAGATTACGATACATGGCTTCTTTTTGCTGTGATATTTTTTCGTTTTCAGATTCATCGATTTGCTTATTTAAAATCATCTCAACAATTGCTTTGTTTCTTTGTCCATGCATATGGATACTCTCATACTCACTCAAAGGTGTTCCTCTAAGTTGAAAACATATTTTATTCCATGCTTCATAATGCTTTGGTCCATCTATAAATAAAGTACCATTGAAATCAAAAATAATCCCTTTCATCGTTTTCCTCCTAGATATGAACTATGTAAATAGCCAACACTATTTTTCTTAACATAAAGTCCTTTATCACTTAATAAATGTTCATTTTCTATATTCGCATCGCTTTGTATTTCATACCATTTATCATTACCATCAATCGTTTCTCCTTTGACTATACGTTTTTTTAAGACAAAAGAAGGGGTGTTTTTAGTAGTTCGATATAATAAAGTACGCTTACGGTCCGCTTGTGCATAAATGGGAATACTCTCATTTCGCAGCATTAGAATATGCTCTGAATTGTGATCTTTATTTCCAAGGACTTCATCAAAAGTTCGATAATACGCAGCCGCTTTTTCTCCCCAATAAGGATCGGATGCATAACGTACATTTAAACCACTATTTTTATCACCAAAATATCCTCCAAAATATCGATTATCAGGATTACTCATACAAATATTTAAATCTGTACCATCTTTACTACCATCACATGGATTTAAATAGCCAAGTGATAGAAATAATCTTGCATGAATTTCGATACTGTCACCAACTGATTTATACTTATTGGCACTTGCACCAGGGCTCGCATCATAAGCAGCATGGCCAAATAAATTATTATTTTCATAGGCAATGGAACTACGACCAAAATCACTTTCATTGCAAGCAAGTGAAAACATCATAATCGCATTCACTCCGTATTTGTTTTGATTATTAATAAAATTCTTACCTTGATGAAATAATTGTGAATGATAAGTAACATCATTTATCTTCTTCAATTTCCCATTAAAACCAAGATAGTTCTCAATATACCAATTGATATCATCTTTTGTATAATTACTTAAACTTCGATGGGTTAAATATTGATAATAATTAATATGTGGTTGTTCACTATTAACACTATGAACATAAGTATTATTTCGATAATCATCAATCATTTCTGGATATCGTTCATAAAAATAATGAGCATCGTAGCTATAATATATAGGTGCCACATAAGAACTATTTGCTTCTCCAATATTTATCGATAAATTATAACTTTCATTATGAAGATCAGCAGTGCCTTTATGAATTAAAAATCCATCTTTTACTATATAATGATTAACGCTTTTAACCTGATTTTGATCAAAATAATTATATAATTTCACATCACTTGTTTTAACCCAACCAATAGTTCCACTTAATTTAAATTTAAATAAGGAAGCATCTTCATTTGTTTCAATATAGGCTCCATCTCCTCCATAACAACCATTTGTATAACCGGTTAAATCATTATTTTCATAAGTAAAAGAAGTATTAATACCACAATTATCGCGCTTAAATGAAAGGACTCCATAACGTATCGCTAGTAATTCATTCCCTTTCAATATAGCGGGATTGAATTTATTTTCTTTTATTAATTGATCATAAGATTGTTTGGCTTGTGTAAAGTTTTGATAATAATGAAGTGTTGTTTTATTATTATCTTTATCATAATTCACAACTTCATAAGTAATTGGAGTTGATTTAAAAGCAACAAAACACATCAACATCATAATTCCTACCCCACTTAATATCATAATTTGTAAGGGACTAAGAATATTATTTTTATTGCGTTTCCTTTTTGTCATATTACTACCTCCCATATCTATTGCTTATTCTACCTTAATTATAAAAAAATAGAAAGAAATCTTACATAACTATCACTATTGGATATATGAATTGAACATAATTAAACATGTTTCATAGAATAAAGAGGGGATTTTATGAATTTATTTGTATATCAACATTTATGTTATCTAGCTTATTTTGATATCATGAAGAATACACTACCAATGAGTGTAAATCAGCTTGCAACATTTTATTTAAAGAACAAAAAATATCGCAAGGATAGATTTTTAATTGAAATGGCTACAAGTTCATATCAAGATTATTGGATTATTGATTATCTTAATGATAATAAAAAAAGTGGACTTGTTTTATATAGAATAAAACATAAAAAAGATACAATTTTATGTTTTAGAGGAAGTGAAAGTAACCAAACATCAAAAAAAGAAGGCTGGCAAGATTGGGAAGATAATTTAGATACTTTATTTGAAGTCGCAACCAATCAACAAACACAAGCTTTAATTTATATAAATAAAATCGACTATGATAATTTAATTCTATGTGGCCATTCTAAAGGTGGTAATCTTGCTCTGTATTGTGCACTTAAAATAAAGAAGGAAAAACTAGCTAGTTTAATCCATGTGATTACTTTTAATGCACCTGGTATTTCGATGTATTTAAAGAAACAAAATTCTAAAAGAATACAATATTTAAGAAAGAATCAGATTGTTTATCAAATTGAAAATGAATATGATCTTGTCTCTTCGTTATTCTTACCAATTGGTAATCCTTATTATGTAAAGACAAAAAATAAGATAACAATAGATACTCTTAAGAAGGCTCATCAATTAGATAGTTATAAAGAAAGTGGCAAAGGCTTTGTTTATGTTAATCATAAAAAACCAATTGCAATTAGTACTTATCTATTATTTAATGAGTTACTAAATCGTCTACCTAAAGAAGATATTCGAATTCTAATTCAGCCAATTTATTATTTCTTATATTTTGAAACAAGCGAAGAAGAATTATATAAAAAACTTCAATTAAACTTAAATGATTATCATAAACTTATATATTGGAATGAAACTATAAACAAATCACTAACTGAATATAAGTATATAACAGATATAAAATTTCTCTAAAATAATGAAATAACATGTTATTTCTAATATATTTTAGTAAAGAATTTGTAAGGAGATATGTTCTGGGTTATAATTATAAAAATGGAAAGAGGGCTATCTATGGATCAATTAAAAGCTGCACGTAAAAAGATAAATGAAGTCGATGCGCAAATGGCTAAATTATTTGTTGAACGGATGCAAGCGGTGAAAGAAGTTATTGATTATAAGAAAGAACATAATTTAGAAATATTAGATACTTCTAGAGAACAAGAAGTGATTCGTAATAATTTGAGTTTAATTGAAGATGAAGATCTTAAAGATTATTATGAATCATACTTAAAAGAATTAATGATGTTATCAAAGCAATATCAACATACATTAATGGATGATATTGTTGTAGGCTATCAAGGAGTAAAAGGGGCTTTTTCTCATATTGCTGCTACTTCTTTATTTCATAATAATAAATGTATCGCAATGCAATCTTTTGATGAAGTATTTCAAAAAGTGGATCAAGGAGAATGTACTTATGGTGTAATTCCATTTGAGAATTCTTATACAGGAGAAATTGGAGAAGTATTAGATTTATTATTAAAATATAATGTTCATATTAATCGCATGTATGATTTAAAGATTGAACAAAATTTATTAGGAACCTTTGATTCTAAACTTGAGGATATTAAACAAGTATATTCAAAAGATCAAGCAATTTATCAATCAAAACAATTCTTAAATGGCCGTGGATTTGAATTGATTGCTTATCCTAACACTGCACTTGCTGCAAAGTTTGTAAGTGAACAAAAGGATAAACATAAAGCAGCAATCGCATCAATTGAAACAGCGAAACTATATGGTTTGAAAGTATTAGCTCAACATATTAATACAAGCAATGAAAATACAACACGTTTCATTGTGATTAGTAAAGAAAAAATAACCAGTGGTACAAGATTTAACTTATTATTTACGCTTCATCATGATGTAGGAACACTTGCGAAGATTATGGAAATCATTGCGAATAAAGGCTTTAATATGGAAAGTATAAAATCACGCTCTTTACAAAATAAACCCTGGGAGTATTATTTTTATGTAGAACTTATTGGAGATGCGCTAAACGCTAACAGTATTGAACTATTAGAATGTTTGAAAGATAACTGTGAAATGGTTAAACTATTAGGATCATATACAAAAGAAGGGAATGATTAGATGAGTTTTGTTAGGAATCAGGTAGATGTTACACCGATTGAAGATACGGTATTTGCGATTGTAAAGAAAGCAAAAGCAGCAATTGCTCTTTATGGTGATGACAAAGTAATTAATGCAACGATTGGTTCTTTGTTTAATGAGGAAGGAACAATTGTCGCATATGACAGTGTATTTCATCATTATGATGAAATAAAAAAAGAAGTAAAAGCAGCTTATGCGGCAAGTTTTGTTGGTAATGAATCTTATCGTGATCAAGTATATACTTGGGTTTGTGGTAATGCGGAAGTCAAACTTTCCCATAGTGTTATCGCAACACCAGGAGGAACTGGAGCTGTTTCTTTATCATTTAATGAAATATTAGATGAAGGGGATTGTGTAATTCTTCCAAGTATTGCTTGGGGTTCTTATAGTCTAATGGCGAGCATGCATAATTTAACAATTGAAAAATATGATTTGTTTGATGGTGATTGTTTTAATCTAACTTCTTTTAAAGAAACTTGTTTAAAAGTATTAGGGAAACAAAAAAAGTTACTTGTAGTAATTAATGATCCTTGTCATAATCCAACTGGTTATTCTCTTACAATAGCGGAATGGGAAGCAATAATTGAATTTCTAAATGAATGTGGTAAACAAGCACCGGTTGTTATTTTAAATGATATTGCTTATATTGATTATGCTTATCATGCGGTTACAGCTCGTAAATATTTAGAAACAATGAATAAAATGAGTCATAATGTTATGTGTATTGTTGCTTTTAGTTGTAGTAAGACAATGACATCTTATGGTCTTCGCTGTGGAGCTGCCTTAATTCTAGCTCAAGATAAGAAAAGTGTGCGTGAAGTTGAAATTGTATTTGAAAAGAGTGCTAGAGCACTTTGGTCTAATATATCAAATTCGGCCATGGAGAATTTTACTTATGTGACAACTGTTTTAAAAGATGAATATTTAAAAGAGAAAGATATTTATGTTGATTTATTATATAAAAGATCCCATCTTTTCCTAGAAGAAGCAAATAAGCATAATCTTGCTTGTTATCCTTATAAAGAAGGATTCTTTGTAACGATAAAAGTTGAAGATAATGAATTAAGAGATCGTTATCATGAAGCTTTAATGGATCAATTAATCTTTTGTGTTAAAGTTAATAAAGGAATAAGAGTTGCCATTTGTTCCTTATCAATCCAAAAGTGTAAAGGACTTGCTTTGAAAATGGCAGAAATACTGAGAAGTTGTTCCTAAGGAATGACTTTTTTTCTTTATTAATGATATAATGTCTAGGACGAATTGAAGGTAGGGATTGTATGAAAGTTATTATGCAAAGAGTGAGTTATGCACGTGTAAAAGTTGATGATAAAGTGGTCGGAGAGATTAAAAAAGGTTATATGTTTTTAGTTGGGATTGCGAATGATGATACAATTGAAATAATTAAAAAAGTCGCAAAGAAATGTATTGAACTTAGAATCTTTGATGATGAAGCAGGAAAGATGAATAAAAGTATTAAAGATGTAAATGGTGCGATTCTTTCCATTTCACAATTTACTTTATTTGCGGATTACCGCAAGGGACGAAGACCTGGTTTTAATGCAGGTGCTCAACCAGTACTTGCAAGTGAGATGTATGATGCCTTTAATGAGGAATTAAAAAGTTATGATATTGAAGTTCAAACAGGAATATTTGGTGCTGATATGAAATGTGAATTATGTAACGATGGACCGGTTACGATTATTATGGATAGTGATGAATTAGGGGGAGGAGTATGAGTGAAATAATTTATGGTAATGAAGTTGCCAAGTTGATGAAAGAAAATATTAAACAAGAGATTGATTCGATGAAACAAAAAGGATTAAGAGTTCCTTGCTTAGTAGTAGTATTAGTCGGAGATCATAGTGCTAGTATGTCTTATATTAAAGGGAAAGAAAAAGCATGTAATTTTGTTGGTATGGAAAATCGTTTGGTTTGTTTAGATGAAGCAATTAGTGAAAAAGAATTAATTGAAGTGATTCATAACTTAAATAAAGATTGTAGCGTCGATGGTATTTTACTTCAATTTCCATTGCCAAAGCATATAAATGAGGCTCATGTGCTTCAAGCAATCGACCCTAATAAAGATGTAGATGGAGTGCATCCAAGTAATATTGGTAAGATGATGATGCAAATTGATACATTTCTTCCATGTACACCTTATGGAATTATGGTTTTATTAAAGAGTATTGGTTATGATGATTTAAGTGGTAAAAGTGCAGTTGTGATAGGAAGAAGTAATATTGTTGGGAAACCAATTGCTCAACTGTTATTGAATAAGAATGCTACCGTTACAATGACACATTCACGAACAAAGGATATTGAAGCAATTTGTAGAGAAGCTGATATTTTGGTTGTTGCGATAGGCAAAGCTAAGTTTATCAAAAAACAATCGGTAAAAGAAGGTGCGGTTGTTATTGATGTCGGTGTTAATATGGATGAAAATAATAAACTATGTGGAGATGTTGATTTTGATGATGTGATTGATAAGGTAAGTTATATTACTCCCGTTCCTAAAGGAGTTGGCCCAATGACAATTACGATGTTGTTGGAGAATACAATGAAAGCATATAATCAAAATATGGATCGGTTAGGAGAAGGTTATGAACATACCAGAATATGATTTAAATGATATTGTGGAAATGAAGAAATCACATCCATGTAAGAAATCAAAGTATTGGAAGATTATTCGGATGGGTGCTGATATACGAATTAAATGCTTAGGTTGTGGAACTTCAGTATTATTTCCTAGAACGGAATTCGAAAAGAAATTAAAGAAAGTGATTGAAAGATCAGGAGAGGAAAGCTAATGGAAAATTTTATTTATTCAATACCTACTGAAATATATTTTGGTAAAGGCCAAGTAAAGAACATCGCAAAGATTGTAAAGCAGTATGGAGAAAGAGTTTTATTAGTTTATGGCGGAGGCAGCATTAAAAAAAATGGTATTTATGATGATGTAGTATCCATTCTAAAAAAAGAGAATATTTATTATAATGAATTAAGTGGTGTAGAACCAAATCCTCGTGTTACAACGGTAAGTAATGGTGTAAAACTATGTAGAGATCATAAGATTGATGTTATTCTACCAATTGGTGGAGGCTCTACGATTGACTGTGCAAAGGCGATTGCAGGTTGTGTAAGTTATGAGGGTGATGCTTGGGATGTTGTATTAGATAATAATAAGATTAAAAGTGTATTACCAATCGTTTCCATTCTTACTTTAGCTGCAACGGGAAGTGAAATGGATTGTTATGCGGTTATTTCCAATATGGAAACAAACGATAAGATTGGAATGTCACATCATGACTTTCGTCCAAAGGCTAGCATTCTAGATCCTTCTTATACTTATAGTGTTAGTAAGTATCAAACAGCAGCAGGTACGGCTGATATTATGTCTCATATCTTAGAAACGTATTTCTCAAATGCAAATGGTTATATGCAGGATAGAATGGCGGAAGCATTACTTAAGACTTGTATTGAATTTGGTGTTAAGGCAATTACAAACCCAGAAGATTATGAGGCAAGAGCAAATTTAATGTGGGCTAGTTCTTGGGCAATTAACGATTTAATTAAACAGGGTAAAGATGTTGCTTGGAGTGTTCATCCAATGGAACATCAATTGAGCGCTTATTACGATATTACTCATGGTGTTGGTCTTGCGATTCTTACACCTCACTGGATGGAACATGTTTTAGATGAAAGAAGTCTCGATAAGTTTGTTGCATATGCTCATAATGTATGGAATGTATCTCCTCACATTCAGGATAAAATGGAAGTTGCCAAAGCAGGAATTAAAGCTACCAAGGACTATTTTGTGAAAATGGGTATTCCTACGACATTAAAAGAAGTTGGAATTGATGAAGAGCATCTTCAAATTATGGCTGAAAAGGCTAGTTTAGGTTGTCTTGGTGCTTATCGTGATTTAAGTGCAAGTGATGTATTAGCTATCTATAAAGCTTCACTATAACCTTGCATATAATAAAGAAACAAGGTAAACTTATAAAGTTGAAAGAGAGTTGATTTTATGCCATTAACAGCAGGAATTGTCGGTTTGCCAAACGTTGGTAAATCAACATTATTTAATGCCATCACTAAATCCCAAGTTGAAGCTGCAAATTATCCGTTTGCGACGATTCAACCAAATGTTGGTGTTGTAGAGGTACCCGATTCTAGAATTGATCGCCTAGTAGAATTGTTTCATCCTAAAAAAACAATTTATACTACATTTGAATTCACTGATATTGCCGGATTAGTTAAAGGGGCAAGTAAAGGTGAAGGCTTAGGTAATCAGTTTTTAAGTAATATTCGATTAACGGATGCTATTTGTCATGTTGTTCGTTGTTTTGATGATACAAATATTACCCATGTAGAAGGTAATGTGGATCCACTTCGTGATATTGAAATAATTAATTTGGAATTGATTATGGCAGATCTACAAAGTGTTGATAATCGTATTGCGAAAGTATTACGTAAATCAAAGAATAGTAGAGATAAAGTAACGTTAGTAGAATATGATATGCTGAAACGATTAAAGGATGCAATGGAAGCAGGGAAACCCGCACGTAGCGTGGAGTTAAATGATGAAGAGGAAGAACTAATCAAAACCTTTAATTTATTAACATTAAAACCAATGATCTATGTTGCGAATATGTCAGATGAAGAAATTATTGATCCCGATGCGAATAAGTATTATCAAATTGTTAAAGAATATGCAGCGAGTGAAAATAATGAAGTTGTCGCAATCTGTGCAAAAGTAGAAGAAGAATTAAGTGGTTTAGATAAAGGTGAGCGTGAGGAATTTCTTCATGATTTAGGAATAAATGAAAGTGGTTTAGATAAGTTAGTAAAAGTTGCTTATCATATCTTAGGCTTATGTACTTTCCTTACAGCTGGTGAAGATGAGTGTCGTGCTTGGACATACCATCGAGGAATGAGTGCTCCCCAGTGTGCCGGTGTCATTCATACCGATTTCCAAAGAGGCTTTATTCGTGCAGAAGCATATTCATTTAAAGATATCGATGAATTAGAAAGTGAACATGCGATTAAAGAAGCAGGAAAACTTAGATCAGAAGGAAAAGAGTATATTGTTCAAGATGGCGACATTTTGAATTTCCGCTTCAACGTATAATTACCGTCCAAATGGGCGGTTTTTTTATGTAAACGAATTGACAAATAAGATAAATAGTTTAATATATATAAATGAACAATGTTCATTTATAAGGAGATATCTATGCAAGCGATAGCAGAAACAGTATTTGATGTATTATATTTAACAAGTGTAACCATCATTGGAATCACTATGATGAGAAAAGCAAACGGAAATAAACAGTATTTCTTATTTGGTTTAATGGCAGTTATTCTAGGATGTGGGGATGCATTTCATTTAGTGCCTCGTTGTTATTCGTTATTTACCACAGGTCTTGAAGCAAATGCAGCAGCACTTGGAATTGGTAAATTTATCACTTCAATAACGATGACGGTTTTCTATGTTATTTTATACTACATTTATCGCATTCGTTATCATATTAAAGAAGAAAAGGGACTAACAGTCATAATCTATTTATTAGCTATGATTCGGATAGTTTTATGTTTGTTCCCCCAAAATGAATGGCTCATATATAATGCGAATTTAACTTGGGGAATTTATCGAAATATCCCATTTGCATTTATTGGAATGATTATTATTTATTTATTCTTTAAAAAAGCAAAGCAAGACAAAGGCTTTTCTTATATGTGGTTTGCGATTGTTTTAAGTTTTGCTTTCTATGTACCAGTCGTATTATTTGGTAATACTTATCCACTTGTAGGTATGTTAATGATTCCAAAGACGCTCGCTTATGTTTGGATTGTTTGGATGGGATATAAAGAAATGCTGAACGATCGTAAATAATCGCTCAGCTTTTTTATTGCTTACTTTTTTTTATAAATGCATCTAACTCTTTCCCGACTTTTTGTGTATCTTGATAACCTAATTCATATAAAGCGTTCAGTTTATCTAAGTTTTTTTCCATTCTTGAAATATTAACAGGTAAGGAAGGTCGGATAATAAAGGTATGACCTTGTTTTTCTAATGCATTTAATTCATCCAATGTCTTATTATAGCGAATATGTCTTGTTTCCAAATCTTTCACAAGATTGGGATATTCTTTATAATTGTGTCGAATCATAGGCAATAAATTATTTTTACCTTTTCGGTAGGTTTCATTCTGAGTTAATACTACAATGTTGTATTCATAGCCACGTTTTCTCATAAATTGAATTGGTATAGAATCACTACAGCCACCATCTAATAGTTTTTTCCCATCTACTTCTACAATTCGAGCCATTAAAGGTAGGGAACAAGAACCTTGAAGATAAGGAGTATCTTTCATCATATCAGTTACTACTTTATAATCTGCTTTGCCAGTTTCGATATTAGTTGAAGTTACTATAAACTCACATTTTCTATTATTAAAGGCATCATAATCATATAAATCTAATTTATTTGGTATTTCATCAAATAACATTTCCATTCCAAATAAAGAACCTGTTTTCATTAAAGAAGAAAAAGATAAATATCGTTTATCTTTTAAATATTTTGTATTTACTCTAAAATTACGTTTATATTGTTTTGAAACATAACTAGTAGCGTGGCATGAACCAGCAGATACACCAATTACACCATCTGTTTCGATATTGTGTTCCATTAAGTAATCAAGGACACCAGCGGTATAAACGCCTCTCATTCCTCCACCCTCGAGGATCAAACCTAGTTTATTCATCAAATCGCACCTTTCTTAATTACTTAATATTATAACATATTTGTATTTGTATGGACTAAAATAGATGAAGAAATTAACCATTTTAGATAATGTGAAATATTGGTTTTTCATTGTAATGAGGTACTCAACGTGATAGAATAAGGATAATAAATAAGTCATGAATAATGATGAAGGGAGATGTAATTATGAAATTAATCCTAGCGATAATGTCAAACGATGACAGTCCAGCCGTATCAAGTGCACTTACAAAGGAAAATTATCAAGTTACTCGTTTAGCTACAACTGGTGGATTCTTACGAGCCGGAAATACAACTCTAATTGTCGGAACAGACGATGACAAAGTTGAAAAAGCAATTGAAGTAATTGGTGAATATTCACGTCGTCGTACCGAGGTTGTACCAAGTACCGCTTCTTATGATATTGGGCGTTATGCTTCTTTCCCAGTTGAAGTACAAGTTGGTGGAGCAACTATATTCGTAATTGATGTAGAGAAATTTATTAAGTTATAATCAACTAAGGCATGTTAATTCATGTCTTTTTTTTCATGAAAAAAGGTAGAATATATCTACCTAGTTCTTGTTTATATTTCGCTTAATTCCCGATTATCATTTTCAAATACAATATTAGCACTATGTCTTGCTTGAGTTAAAACTTCCATAACCATATGCGAATGCTCCATTAATTCATCGCATGTTTTATGATCATTATTATTTATAATTTTAATAAAATCACCAAGTTCATAATATAACATAATATCTTGCTGTTTAATGGCCGGAGTTTCGCTAGTATCATTTATATTTATACTAAAATCAGCACATTTGCTTGTTTCACTGTTTACGGTAATATAACCCTTTTCTCCTTGGATCTGGGATATGTTTTGTGACTTAGAATCTTTACATCCAACACAAGTTGCCTGGAAACCAGGATAAGATAAGATTAGCACACCAGATGTATCAATACCATTATCTGCGATATTCGCAAAGTATTGAACATGATTTGGACGACCAAAGATTCCAGTAACAAAATGTAAGTTATAAATATTTAAGTCACCTAATGCACCACCTGAGAATTTTGTAGTAAAGATATTGGGTTCTTCACCTGCAAGAAATTTATCATAACGAGATGAATATTGAGAGAAGTTACATTGTACACAACGGATCGTGCCAAGTCGTGATACGTTTTCTTTAATCATTTGATAATTTGGAGAATGAAGTGTGACAATTGCTTCAAATAAAAAGACATTGTACTTCTTAGCAGCAGCAATTAAATAATCTAATTCTTTCACCGTCGTTGTGAAGGGCTTTTCACATATAACATTCTTACCAGCTTGAATTGCTTTTAATGAATAATCGAAATGAAGCGAATTGGGTGAAGCAACATAGATAGTATCAATACTTGGATTCGCAAGCATTTCATCTAAGTCACAATAAACTTTATTGATACCATTTTTCTTTGCGAATGCATTCCCTTTTTCTAAATTTCTGGAATGAATGGCAACACATTCTACACCATCATTTAGTTTTGTTGCTTTGATAAACCATTCTGTAATAAAACTTGTACCAATTGTAGCTACTTTCATATGAATTCCTCCCTTTTTCTATATTTAATATAACATAATGACAAATATTTTAATAGGTAATAAAGATAGAATTAATTTCAATTAATCCTCATCATTAAAAATTATAATGGTATAATGTGGTAAAGGGGTGTTTCTTATGTTGAAGCGTTGTAAAGAAAGTAAAGTCATGCGAGATCCTATCCATGGCTATATTCATGTTGATTATCAAGTAGTATGGGATTGTATTAATGCGAAAGAGTTTCAAAGGCTAAGAAGAATTCATCAATTAGGTGGGAATTTTCAAGTTTATCATACGGCAGAACATTCACGTTTTTCTCATTCATTAGGTGTTTATGAAATTGTGAAACGAATGGTGGATGAAGGTGAAGGACTTAAAGACTCATTAAGTGAGTACGATAAGGTTTGTGTTATGTTGGCAGGACTCTTACATGATATTGGACATTGTCCTTTTTCTCATGCATTTGAATCGATTGCTAACTGTAAGCATGAAGTATTTACCCAAAGAATTATTTTAGAAGACACACAACTTCATCAAATATTGAGTAATGTAAATGCTTCACTTCCTAAAGATGTTGCGGATATTATCATGTATCAACATCCAAATGTATTGCTTAATCAAATTGTGTCAGGTCAATTAGATGCTGACCGTATGGATTATTTACTTAGAGATGCATACTTTACGGGAACTACTTATGGTAATTTTGATTTAGAAAGAGTATTAAGAACGATACGCGTAAAGGATAATAAAATAGTTGTGAAGGAAAGCGGAATTCATAGCGTAGAAGACTATATCATGGCACGTTATCATATGTATTGGCAAGTTTATTATCATCCTATCGCAAGAAGTTATGAAGCAATTTTGACCTTATTATTTAAGCGATTAAAAGATGTCTTTGAACAAGATCCAAGTCGTTTAAAAGGAGTTGAAATGTTTTTTCCTTTTCTTAAAGATGAACCTGCAAAGGTACAGGATCATTATTTATTAGATGAAGCTACTGCTCAATATGGATTTCATTTCTTAAATAATCATGAAGACAAGATTCTAAGTGATTTATCAAAGAGACTTTTAGAACGTAAATTATTTGACTATGAAACGATCACGTCAAGTTATGATGTAGTTGAAATTAAGAAAGCAATCAGTAAGCGAAGTTATGATGTAAATTATTACTTCTATCAAGATCATGCAACACAACGTCCCTATCGTCCTTATAATTCCCAAGAAGGACATAATATATGGATATTAAATAATAATGATGAAGTGGTAGAACTGTCACAAATTTCAATGATTGTACAAGCAATTGTTATGGGTAAAACAAAAGAAGATAATAAGGTGTTTTTCCCTGCATTAAATGATGAATCTTAATTAATATCAAAACCAGTGAATCGAACTGAAAATGTTATAAAAAGAATGTAGATTAAATTCTACATTCTTTTTAGGATAATTGTGTGATATCAATATACATACTTAACATGTTAGAAGGTGAGAATTTTGTTTCATTATGGATATCAATTTTTCCCTTCATACTTTTCACAAGACTTTCATATAATGGGTCGACTAAAGCATTTTCTTTATCACTATTAACATCAATAATCATCATAATATGATTATCTTTATTTTTGATATAGAAATTAATATAAGGTTCCTCTTGTATAGTACTTGCAAGAGATGCTTTTTTGGCATTTTCTAAGAAATGGGCAATGATAAAACTTAAGTCAACTTCATTTAATACTAATTCCTCTTTTAATTCAATATTCACATGAAGATAGATACCAACTTCTAAATACTGATATTGATAAAATGCCATAACTTTATTGATAATATCACTGTCACATAAGTGTTTTAAACGATAACGCTGTGACTCTAGTTCTAATTGATCAAGATATACTTTAGCGGATAAGGAACTACTGTTGACAAGGGATTGAGATAACTTTTGATAAGTTTCTTTATCCATACAAATTTTATTTTCAATTACTTGATAGCCAAGCAAAATGTTGTCAATATATTTATTCTTAAGCAAATCGATATCACTTGCTTCCATACTTTCTTCTTGCTTAGGAAGTTCTTCTTCTTTTACTTTGGTATCAATTACGGCAGGTAGAACATTTTGATTTGATTTTTTTAAACATAAGAATAGATGAAGAATGAAAGTAATAAGGAAGAATCCAATATTTAATATAATTAGTAATTCATTATAAGCGATTGAAAACAAATTAATTTCATAATATAAATAAGGATAAGTAATAATAAGTAGTGTTTCGATTAAGAATGTAAAAGATATAAATGACATGGAATAATGATAATCAGTTTGGATAGCTTTCTTAATGGAACGATTAAACACAAATACGAATAGGATAAAGTAAAGAACTAATGAAAAAATATAGATAGGAAGTTTATTGTTGATAACTTCAATCGGTAATGAATATGTGTGAGATTGTAGTATAAACAAAGTAAGATTACACCATATCGTAGCACAGATAAAATTGAAACTAAAAACATAGAGCAATTTTCTAAATTCATCTCTAAATAATAATGGGGTTAAGATAAATGGTAACATTCCAAAAATATATGAAATATATTCAAGTTGTGATAATACATCAATATAGAAATAACAACAACTTGCGATAGCATATAAAACTACCATGGATAATAAAGAAATGAAGTTTGACGAGAACTTTGTTAGAGTTCGATGACATAAAAAATAATAACTCCAAAAAATTAAAGTTCCAAGAATATAATTAGTTATTAACTCATTCATAATAACACCCCGCTTATTTCATATTATATAATAAATTAGAGTAATATGATATGCCTAGCAATAATTTTACACTTGTATAGTACTTCATACTGATGTTTTATATAATATTTGTATATTATTTCCGGTTTAGATAAAAAACCAGATTAAATTTTTAAAAAAGATAGATTATATGATTGAAAAGTGTTTTAATTAAATAGAATGTTAAGTGTTAAGGAGGTTAGTTAAAAATGAGAATTTTATTAATGTGCTCAGCAGGGATGTCTACTTCAATGCTAGTAAATAAAATGATTGATGCGGCAGATGAAAAGAATGTTGATGCGACCATTTGGGCAGTCGGTGAAGTAGATTGCGAGAAGAACATAAAAATGGCGGATATTGTTTTGTTAGGTCCACAAGTTCGTTTCCTATTAGAGAAGACACAGAAAATTGCTCGAGATATACCTGTTAGAGTGATTGATATGATGCAATATAGCACAATGAATGGTGCTGCTGTATTAGATGAAGCCTTGAAAGTATTAGAGGAATATAATTAATGAAGGATACCGACTATATTTGTTTAGAAATCATATCTTCGGTAGGAAGTGCACGATCTTCTTACATTGAAGCGATACAAGAGGCTAAGGTTTCTAATTATGATCGCTGCAATGAATTATTCAAAGAAGCAAACGAATTATTCACGAAAGGGCACCGAGCTCATGCAACGCTGATTCAAGGTGAAGCCAGTGGTGATAATCGAGAAGTTGATTTGTTAATGGTACATGCCGAAGATCAACTCATGAGTGCGGAAGCATTTAAAATACTTTGTCAGGAATTTATTGATCTCTATAAAAGATTCGATAAAATGTAAAGAAAATAGCTAAGATACTCAATTGAGATATCTTAGCTATTTTTAATATTAATTTCGATTAAAGCGTAGGATTACTTTAAACAAATCTCCATCGATTTGAACTTTAAAGCTACCGTTTTGAAGTTCTGTAAAGCTTTTCGCAATCGCAAGTCCAAGTCCACTGCCTTGTGTATTTCTTGATTTATCACCACGAGCAAAGCGCTCGACGATATCTTCAGGATCAAAATCAATCTCTTGAGCGGATATATTTTTAAATGATATTTCTACTTGTTCC
>JAVWEY010000024.1:0-25567 GCA_036641395.1 Erysipelotrichaceae bacterium | reverse complement strand
GTTTCCATGGTAAGACAACAAAACAAAAACGCCATTTGAGAAAATCTTCAATGGTAAGTAAGAGTGATTACAAGCGCATCAAATTGATGCTTCAAAAATAGGAATAGGAGGAATTATACATGGCTAGAGTTAAAGGTGGTAGCGTTACCCGTCAGAGAAGAAAACGCGTATTAAAATTAGCAAAAGGTTATTTCGGAAGTAAACATACATTATATCGCACAGCAAACGAACAGGTGATGCATTCTCTTCGTTATGCATTCAACGATCGTCGTGATCTTAAGAATAACATGCGTAAATTATGGATTGCACGTATCAATGCTGCTGCAAGAATGAATGATATTTCTTATTCTCGTTTAATGCACGGTTTGAAACTTGCTGAAATTGTTGTTAACCGTAAAATGCTTTCTGAAATCGCAATTAGCGATCCAAAAGGATTTACAGGTATTTGCGATAAAGCTAAAAAAGCATTAGAAAAGTAGTTTGAGGAACGAAACATGAACGAAACTCGACAGACTTTAAATGAGTTACTTGTTGATCTGTTTAATCATATTTTACTAATTGAGGAGAATAACTTGCGGAAACGTAACGTTACTCTTTCAATGAATGAAGTACATATATTAGAGGCTATTTCGAAAAGTGAATCTAAGATGATGTCAGCGATTGCGAAAGCTTTAATGGTAACGCAAGGAACCTTAAGTGTATCAACAAATCGACTTGTGAAAAAGGGTTATGTATCACGTGTCCGTGATGAAAAGGATCGACGAATTATCCGTTTAGTCTTAAGTGATTCCGCTCAAAATGTTCTTGAAATTCATGATTCATTTCATGAAGAAATGATTGATAAATTAATTAATGTTTTGAAAGTTGACCAAGATAAAGAATTATTAAATTCTTTACGCGGAGTTATGCAATTCTTTCAAGATCAATATCAAATCTAAAGTTGCGATTAAGTTCGTAACTTTTTTCTATTTCATTTGATAATCTATCTAAAATAAGATATCCTATATGAATAGGAGCGTGTTGCTATGTTTAAAAAGATTGTTTGTGGAATGATGGTATTGATGTTAGTTGTCGGTTGTAGTAGTCAACATGAGAAGAAACTTGGTTCTCTAAATGAAATCGGTGCTTCTCAAGTCCTTCGTGATATAGAAGATAAAAAAGATATGATTTTAGTTATTGGTACTTCAACATGTGAAAGTTGTATTGAGTATGTTGCTTTAATTAATGATTATATTAAGGAAAATAAAGTTAATTTTAATTTAGTTGAAATTGATAGTGAACCAATTATTAAAGATGATCAAGGTAAAGAGAGCCGCCCATCTTTTCTTGAACTAGAAGAAAAAATTGGTACAATTAGTTTAACGCCTACTACTTTTTTTATTAAAAATGGTGAAATTATAAATATTGTAAGTGGCGTAAATGGTTATGAAGACTTAGTAAAAGCTGTGGAAGATAACGGATTTATTAAGTAATAAAGAATATTTTTAGGATGGCTTAAAGAGTGAATTGTGTTATACTATAGGTACAAGTTAATAAATTGATAGAGAAAGCGAGATATCAAAAGGCCAACCGTCTTTTTGTGTTTCGTTTTTTATTATTAGGAGGAGAGCATATGTACGATATCATTATTATTGGGGCTGGTATCATCGGTAGTTTTTTAGCACATGATCTTGCACACTATCATTTGAAAGTAGCTGTATTAGAGAAAGAAAACGATGTGGGTAATAAAACAAGTATGGCAAACAGTGCAATTATTCATGCTGGTTATGATCCAAAGGACAATACATTAAAAGCACAGTTAAATGTCCAAGGTTCAAAAATGTATGAAGAAATCTGTAAGGGACTTCAGGTTCCTTATAACAAATGTGGTTCCTTATTAGTAGCGCAAGGAAAAGATGAAGAAGAAAAATTAGAACAGTTGTATCAACAAGCACGAAGCCGGAATGTTAATGTTGCATATTTAAGTGGAGATGAAGCGAGATTATTAGAACCACAATTATCAGATGCGATAAATAAAGCATTAATCATGAAAGATACGGCAATTATTAATCCAATGGCAACATGTATCGCCTTAATCGAAGAAGCAATTGAAAATGGCGTAGAATTATTCTTGGAACAAGAGGTAAAAGCAATTGAAAAACAAGAGGATGTCTTTGTAGTTAAAACGGTTACTAAAAATTATCAAACACGTTTGGTAATTGAGGCAACCGGTGTTTATGGAGATCATGTAGCAGGAATGATTGAAACTAAGCCAAATTTTAAAATAATCCCTAAAAAGGGTCAGTATTATGTTTTGAGTAAAGATGCTGGGAAATTAATTCATCACGTTATTTATCCAATTCCAAGTAGTTTAGGAAAAGGTGTACTAGCAATACCAACGATTGATGGTAATTTACTAATTGGTCCAACAAATGAAATAAGTGATGTCGAAGATGTATCGACAAGTGTAGAAGGTTTATCAAAGGTAAAACAACAGATATCTCATATTTTAAAACCACTACCAATGCAAGAAGTGATTCGTGAATTTAGTGGACTTCGACCAAGTGGAAATGATGGTGATTTTTTAATTGAAGAATCAAAAACAATTAAAAACCTAATTCATGTTGCTTGTATTGATTCACCAGGGCTTGCAAGTGCACCAGCTATTTCTTCTTATGTAATCGAAACTTTGATTAAAGAAAAACTTGTTATGCAGGAGAAAGATTTATGGATTCATAGACGAAAACCGATTGTTATGAATGAATTATCTTTTAGTGAAAAACAAGAAATGATAAAGAAAGATGCACGTTACGGAAATATTATTTGTCGTTGTGAAAAAATATCAGAAGGTGAAATTGTTGATGCGATACATCGACCATGTGGAGCACGTAGTATAAAAGGTATTAAGAAGCGAGTAAGACCGGGGATGGGGCGATGCCAAGGTGGATTTTGTGAGGTAGAAATACGTAATATTCTTGCGAAAGAATACTATATTGATCCTATCTCAGTGCCATATGATGCATCAAGTGATTCACAATTCTCTCATCCAAAGGGGGTTAAATAGATGAAGAACTATCAATTAGTTATCATTGGCGGGGGAAGTGCAGGAATGGGGGCAGCTCTTAGTGCGAGAGAAAATGGAATAAGTGATATTTTAATTATTGAACGAGAGCATAAATTAGGCGGAATCTTAAATCAATGCATTCATAATGGATTTGGATTACAAATCTTTAAAGAAGAATTAAGTGGACCTGAATATGCACAACGATATAGTGAAAAGATTGAAGAAGCAGGAATTGAAGTTAAGTTAAATGCCCATGTTATTGATATTAATAATCAAAAACAAATCACCTATGTTGGAGTGGAAGGCTATGTTTGTATTCAAGCTAAAGCAATTATTTTTGCATTAGGTTGTTATGAGCGAAGTGCAGGAGCTATATCCTTGCCAGGAGATCGACCTTATGGAATTTTTACGGCAGGTTGTGCCCAAAAATATATAAATCAACATAATATACTAGTAGGAAAGAAAATATTTATCTTGGGTAGTGGAGATATTGGTTTAATTATGGCTAGAAGAATGAGTCTTGAAGGGGCACTTGTATTAGGCGTTGCCGAGCGAGAACCTTACTCCAATGGCTTGATGCGTAATATTGTACAGTGCTTGGATGACTATAATATACCGCTGTATACAAGTCATACAATTACTTCAATAAAAGGAAAACATCATTTAGAGGCAATTACAATTCAGGAACTTGATGAACAATACCAGCCGATAATTGGTACTGAAAAAACATTTGAAGTTGATACTTTATTATTATCGGTGGGGCTTATTCCTGAAACGACACTGATGAATCAGTTGCATTTAAAAATGGATCCTCATACCCATGGTTTAAATGTAAATGAACAATTAGAGGGAAGTGAAGATGGATTCTTTGCTTGTGGTAATGCACTTCATGTTCATGATTTAGTAGATTATGTAACATTAGAGGCGAAGCGAACTGGCTTAAATGCTAGTCATTATATTAAAGGTGAAATGCTTAAATATACTCATATTGAAACAAAGGCTGGAAATGGTATTGCTTATGTATTACCTCAACGTATTGAAAATATTAAAGAAGCGATTACGATGTCATTACGGGTTAGAAAGCCATATAAAAAATGTTCAATTATAATTTCACTTGATGAAGAAGTTATTAAAGTAATTCAAAAACCATATTTATTACCAGCAGAAATGATTATGTTTAGAATTATGCTTACGGATAGTGGTAAAGAATTAACATTTGAAATAAAAGAGGAACAAGTATGAAAAAAGAAATGATATGTATTGTATGCCCTAAGGGGTGTCATTTAAGCGTTGAAATGGAAGATAATAAGGTTCAATCAGTAAGTGGAAATACATGCCTTAGAGGAGAGCAATATGCGCGTAGTGAATGCACAGCACCAATGCGTTTATTAACGACCACGATTGTTGTTGAAAATGGTAAAGATGATTGTGTTCCAGTAATTACTTCACAAAGTGTCCCAAAAGGTTTATTATTTGATATAATGAAAGCAACCAAAAACAAAGTTGTGAAAGCACCGATTAAATGTCATGATATAATCCTTCATAATGTGGCTAATAGTGGTGCTGATTTAATCGCAACTTGTGATGTGAAAAAGAGGATATAAACGATGGATAGTTTTGCAATCCCAGTGATTAAAGATTTTAAGGAATTAGAAATATTTATTAAAAGTGAATTAACTTGGTGTATTTTAGTTGATTTTCATATGAACTTTTTATCAGATTTATTAAAACAATTACATGATGTTAATAAATTTGGAATTGTTCATTTAGACTTAACGCATGGTCTAGCAAATGATGAATTTGCAGTTCAATATTTATGTCAAAAGATTCATTGTGATGGGATTATTTCAACTAAACCTAAAGCACTACAAATGGCGAAAAAATTACATGTCTTATCAATCTTAAGAGTGTTTTTAATTGATAGTCAATCTTTAAATAAAGGTATTTCACTGGGAGAAAGTCTTGCTCCTGACTATATTGAAGTATTGCCAGCTACAACACCACATGCGATGGAACTAATTCGTAAAATAACGAATTGTGATATTATTGGTGGTGGGTTAATTACTTCCTTTGAAGATATGGTTCAATGTCACGCAAGTGGCATGAAACATGTAACTACATCTTCATTAGCTCTGTCTTTAGCAGCACTTCAATTAAAGAGTGATTATAAATAAAACATAAATGAATATTATAGGAGGACATTCATGAAAACTGGATTGGTATTTGGTGGTGGAGGTGCGAAAGGTGCCTATGAAATTGGGGTATGGAAAGCAATAAGAGAATTAGATATTCACGTTGATATTGTAACCGGTACTTCAATTGGTTCACTGATTGGTGCTATGTTTGTTCAAGATGAATTTGATAAAGCATATGAACTTTGGAAGAATGTAAGTGCTGGTGATGTGATTAAAGAAGGACTTTCCCTCGATTATGATATTGATCTTATCATGAGTCAAAAAGGTCATTATAAACAATTGTTTTCTACTATTTTAAATAATCGCGGTGTTGCGGATATTTCACCTTTTATCACAATGATTGATCAAATGTTCAACCCAGAAAAATTCTTTGCTAGTGATATTGATTATGCTTGTATGACAACAAAGATTCCAAGTCTTGCTGGTACTCCTTTTATAAAAGGTTCAATGGATAAAGATAAAGTTAAGGATTATTTACTTGCATCTGCTTCATGTTTCCCAGCCTTTCCAATTAAAGAAATTGATGGTGAGAAATATGTAGATGGTGGCTATTATGATAATGTACCAATTGAATTAGCACGGTCAATGGGTGCTGAATTTGTCATTGCGGTTGATCTAAAAGCACCTGGTAAACGTCGTGAAAAAGCACCACAAGAAAATTTAATTTATATTAAACCTTATGTACCACTTGGTTCTTTTCTAAACTTTGAACATGAAGTATTGGTGCGTAATATTGATCTTGGTTATTTAGATACATTAAAGAAATTTGATAAATTATATGGTTATGTTTATGCTTTTGATAAATCTAGTTTTTATGATTTAAGTTTATTTGAAGAGAACTTTAATAAATTCTTAAAAGTTAGAAATAAAAGAGTTAGTAAAAAACTAAGTGATCATATTTATGAAGATATGTTTGATCATAGTATGGCACATTATCATAATTATCAATTTAAACACTTAAGATTATTAGAATTAGCTGCTTATTTATATGAACTTGATCTTACAAAAGTTTATACCTTTGAACCTTTTATTGATTCTTTATTAGAAGCATTTAAAGATTATACTTATGTAGAATATGTTCCAATTGAAAAAAGTAAATTACCGTTGTTGAAAGATGTTGCAATTGATATAAAAAAATTCTCACGCCGGGATATTATTCATTTTCTTTATCAACGAATTGAGAAAGAGTTTGAAGAAGGTAAAGATGTCTTAGAATATTTATCATTACTATTCCCAAGTGAATATACGCTTGCTCTTGTCTTCTTTATGTTAGAAGAAATATATTCAAAAGATTAAAAAAGCTCAAAGTCAATTGACTTTGGGCTTTCTTTTAGAATAATTCTTCTTGGTGAGATGCGAATAGGTATTCATCAATCGTATCTACAATGCGATCAATAATTAATGCTTCAGGATCTTTACTGATTTCATTATTACGGACTTTCGTATATTGAATTGGCATATATTGAGATAATACGCCTAAAGGAATTTCAATATCACGTAAGTTCTTAATCAACAATGCCTTGGCTTTTTCAACTGAAGCATCTGGCATATAATAACGGGCACGATCAGAGAAACTATATTTACGTTTGTACCATAGAGCACGATCGTCACCATGATAATGTTTAATCCAATTTTTAGGGTCTTTCAACATTGCTGTTTCTAAGACATCAATAAAATGAGAAGTTTCTGTGTCTAATCCATGATATAAAACCTCTTCAATACTTGCAAGGGCAAATAAACCTTCACGCATCGCATAAGTTAAACCAGGACCAACTTTAAGAATTCCAACTCCATCTTCTACTAATTCACGTAATTTATATTTTGTTTGATAATCGGTAGAGTGACCTTCAAATACTAAATTAGGGAAATCTTTAATAGCGGCCATTAAACTTGCGGCACGTGGGCGATCATACTCACTACAACCATCATCTTTTTCTTCAACACCTGGCTGAACTACAACCCCAATAACATCTTTCCATACATCATGTAATCCTTCATTTTCAAAGGCTAATTCAAAGGCTTTTACAGTTGCTTTGAAATCATCAACTTTAGTTACCTGCATTCCTTGGCTTGCTTCTTGAGCACCTCCAGGAATAGGAACTTCACTACCTACAATGTAAACAGGACGAATTGCATCTGGATTTGTTTTTAATAATGTTTGATATGTATCTTCACAAACACGAACTAAACTAGCACCACGACTTGCGATGATTTCATCACTTAAACGAATATTAGCATCATCACTAGCGACTTTCATACTTGTATCAATATGAATCTTTGTAAAGCCTGCATTTACGTAATGTTTTACTAATTCTTTAGAATCACTCATTGCTTCTTCTTCGTTTTTCCCAGCAAAAGTTAAAGGTCCTAAATGATCTCCACCTAAGAAAATACGATCGTGGCTTAATTTAATTTCATCTGCTATTTTATAAACAAAGTTTCTAAAATCAATCGGAGTCATACCAGTATAACCACCATTTTGATCAACTTGATTGGCAGTAGCTTCAATTAATGCACATGAATTATCACGCTTTGCACTTTGAAGAACAGCTTTAATTACATATTCATTGGCACTACATGCACTATAGATTCCAACTTTTATTCCTTGTTTTTGTTTTATTACGATTTGTTTCAATGGGTTTGATTTACTCATGAGTTAATCCTCCTTTTGGATAATTGAATTATAGCACCCTATATTTTAAAAGTAAACGCAACCACCTTTCTCTGTTATTAAGTGTAAACTAATTATTCAAAAATGCAAAAATAAATGAAATAAATGATAATTTAAGCTATAATAGATTGAGGTGGTGATAGTATGTTTTATCGATTAGATGATAATTGTACTTTAATCAATAAAGAAGATATTGATCCAAACAAGTTATGTGTTGGAATTATTTCAATGGAAGAATTAAACAAATATCAAACAGAATTTGGTTTTGATTCACAAACGATAAAAGAGTGTGAAAACATAACCGTAAATAAAGAAGAACTTTATGCCAACTATGGTTTTGTTACGATTCATGTCTTAAAACATGATGGTAGTGGACATACCAATGGTTGTTTTTATTATAAAGAGAATTTATTATTAGTGGTCGCAATTGATCCTGATTTTGAAACAGAATTTGAAGCAGTTTTATCTCGTCATGAATTTATTCGTTTCCACTTAGAAAAATTAATTGCTTCTTTTTTAGAAATGTTTATCAAAGAAGATGCGATCATGCTACATGAAATGGAAAGTAAAATTGCTATCATTGAAGATGATGTTATGCAAGAAAAGAATATTGACTTTCATCGCTCTGTTTATGAACTAAGAAAAACCTTATTACATTTAAAGAGTGAGTATGAACAACTAATGGATATATCACAAGGCTTATATGAAAATGATAATCATCTTTTTAAAGAAGAGGAAGTTCATCATTTTAAAATATTAGGAGATCGTTTAAATCGATTATATAATCAAAGTCAATTATTAAGAGATTATATTGTGCAAGTACATGAAGAGTATCAAGCCCAAGTAGACATAACAATGAATAAAACAATGCAAGTATTTACGGTAATAACGGCAATTTTCTTACCACCAACATTAATCGTTGGTTGGTATGGTATGAATTTTAAAATCATGCCAGAATTAAATTGGGATTATGGTTATCCTGCGGTTATTACATTATGTGTGGTGAGTGTTGTTGGGTTTATGCTATATTTTAAAAAGAAGAAATTATTTTAGAATCGACTTAATGGTTGATTCTTTTTTTAGGAATTAACTAAATTAAAACGTATATAGTTGTAGAGGTGGTTTAATTGATTTATTTTATCACAAAAGATGAAAGTGAAATAACATATATTCACTGTAAAGATAGAATTATTAAACATAATAGAGGGATTGAACAGGTAATGGATTGGTTATGCCACAGCAATGGGGCAACCTTAAAAGGGCAAAAGCAAGGAACAAGGGATTTAACTAAGATGTCAAAAAAGGTACCAATCGTATTATATATTGAAGGAGAAGAATGTATATTTTTCTTAATTAGAAATAAAGATCAACAATGGTGGATTAATTCTTCTTGTGTTAATTTCTATCTATCAATACAAGATAGAGTATTCATAGATTATAGTCATCATCAATTTATGTATATTGATGCTTCTTACTATTCTTTTCATCAACAAATGAATCGTTGTAGTGAAATAAAAAAACAATTACAAGATACTTATTTTCTTCTAAATTTTTGAATATTATAAATTTTCCATTTCTGCTTAAATTGTGATAAAATATGGTATACGCAAAAGGAGAATTAATTATGCTTAAATTGGAAAATGTTTCATTTCAAGTAGATGGAAAATATATAGTAAAGAATATTAATTTAAATCTTGAAGATAATAAAATCATTGTAATTACTGGACCTAATGGTGGTGGTAAATCAACGCTTGCGAAGATTATTATGGGAATTGAAAAAGTGAGTGAGGGTAATATTTATTATGATGATATGAATATTACAAATATGGAAATTCATGAACGGGCAAAGTTAGGAATAGGTTATGCGTTTCAACAACCACCAAGGTTTAAAGGAATGAGCGTAAAATCATTATTAACACTTGCTCATGGAAGTGATTTAGGTGATGAACATTGTTGTAGTTATTTAAGTGATGTTGGTTTATGTTCCAAAGATTATTTGAATCGTGAAGTTGATTCAACGCTATCTGGCGGTGAAGTAAAACGTATTGAAATAGCATCGCTGCTTGCTAGAGAATTAAAACTAGCAATCTTTGATGAACCAGAAGCAGGAATTGATTTATGGAGCTTTGCGAAGTTAGTTGAAACATTTCAGTTATTACATAAAAAAAGTAAGATGGGAATTTTAATTATTTCTCATCAGGAACGAATCATGAAATTAGCCGATGAAATAATTATTATGAATCAAGGTAGAATTGTGAAATCAGGAAATCGTGATGCGATTTTACCGGAATTAAGTAGCGAATTTGATGCATCATGTGAATTTAGGAAGTAGGTAGGAATATGGATCAAGTAGAAAAGGACTTATTATATAAAGTAGCTGGAATTAAAGGCTTTCAAGTTGGTAGTGCTTTTAATTTAAGACAAAATGGAATTGGAATTGAGCGTCATTCGACAACCAATGTTCAAATAGTATCGAAAAGTGATCAACCAGGGATTATTATAAAAGTAGCACCTTTCACAAAAAATGAAAATGTTCATATTCCGGTTATTGTGACAAATACAGGTGTCGATGATTTGGTTTATAATGACTTTGAAATTGGAGAAGGGGCAACGATCAATATTGTGGCAGGTTGTGGAATTCATAATGATGGTTGTGAGAGCAGTAGCCATGATGGTATTCATACCTTTCATATCGGAAAGGGTGCTAGTGTTACTTATGAAGAGAAGCACTATGGAGAAGGCGTTGGTAGTGGGAAACGGGTATTGAATCCAACCACAATTCTCTATATGCAGGAAAATTCTTTTTGTGAAATGAATACAACGCAAATAAGTGGAGTTGATACGACTAAGCGTAAACTTGAAGCACATTTAGATGCAGGAGCACATTTGCTTATTCATGAAAAATTATTAACTTCGGGAAATCAAATTGCTCATTCAGATGTTGATGTTATGTTGAATGGGGAAGATGCTAGTGTTCAAATCGTATCACGCAGTGTTGCGAAAGGTGAAAGCAGACAAGTGTTTCATCCCCGGGCAATCGGTAATGCGAAGTGTCGTGCCCATGTACAATGTGATTCAATTATTATGGACCATGCGAAAGTTGCTTCCATCCCTGAAATCGCCGCTAACCATGTTGATGCGCAAATCGTACATGAAGCAGCAATCGGTAAGATTAATAGCGACCAATTGATTAAGTTACAAACATTTGGTTTAAATGAAAGTGAAGCAGAAGAAGTTATTGTAAATGATTTCTTGAAATAGAACGAATAGGTATTGCGATATTTTAAATAAAACTATACATTTAAGGCATTTCTGTTATAATAAGAAAGCACTTAAGGCAACCTATGTACGAACAATACGTAAGGAATACATCCTTTCGTTGTTGTTCGTTTTTTAAATACTAAAAACAGAAAAGGAAATTATTATATGAAATTTACTGAATTAAACTTATTACCTGAAATCTTGCGAGCGATTGAAGATGCAGGTTATACAAAAGCCACACCAATTCAAGAAAAAGCAATTCCACTATTATTAGATGGAAAAGATTTAATTGGATGTGCACAAACTGGAACTGGGAAAACTGCAGCTTTTTCAATTCCAACTTTACAGAAGTTAAATCAAGAAGGCCATAAGGGCTATATTCGTTCTTTGATTTTAACACCGACAAGAGAGTTAGCTGCTCAAATTATGGAGAACATTGAAGTTTATGGAAAATATCTACCACTTCAAAGTGCGGTTATTTTTGGTGGCGTTTCTCAAAAGTCACAAGAGAAAGCAATCCCGAATGCAGATATATTAGTAGCGACACCAGGTCGCTTATTAGATTTGATGAAACAAAAAATTGTGAATCTAAGTCGTGTTCAAATTTTAATTTTAGATGAAGCAGATCGAATGCTTGATATGGGTTTTTTAAATGATGTGAAAAGAATTATTCATCAAATTCCTGAAAAACGTCAGACTTTACTATTTTCCGCAACGATGCCAAAAGAGATTAAAAAATTAGCACAAGAATTTTTATATCAACCAGTCAATGTAGAAGTAACACCAATATCTAGTACTGTTGATACGATTTCTCAGGAATTATATTATGTTTCAAAGAGTGATAAACGTAAAGTATTAGTTCATTTACTTCGTAAAGATGTAACCGGAAGTGCTTTGATATTTACTAGAACGAAGAATAATGCGAATCGGGTTGTTAAGTTCTTGGAACAAAATCATATTAGTGCTCGTGCTATTCATGGTAATAAATCACAAAATGCACGAGTGTTGGCTTTAAATAGTTTTAAAAAAGGTGAAATAAGAATTTTAGTCGCAACTGATATTGCTGCTCGTGGTATTGATATTGATGAGTTATCTTGTGTAATTAACTATGAAATACCAAATATTGCTGAGACGTATGTACACCGCATTGGTAGAACGGGACGAGCTGGATTAAAGGGAAGATCGATATCGTTATGTGATGGGGAAGAAAAAGCATATATTAAAGATATTGAAAGATTGATCCACCGTAGTATTCCAGTTAGAAACTTAGAAATTAATTTTAATCATATTTCAATTGAAGAACCAATTAAGAAAGTTAGAACACTTCCAAGAAGAAAAACGAGTGAAAAAGATAAAAAAAGTACCGCACATAAACCAAAAGCAAATCATGGTTATGGCAGTACGAATAAAAAGAATAATTTTGCGAACAAGAAATCAAAATCAAAAGGAAATCCTCAATTCCATTCTAAAAAATCAGCTTAATTGCTGATTTTTATATTTCTGAATTTTTAATTTGATCTGCGTATTTTTCACCTAAGGCAATAATATGTTCAAAATCTTCACTGGTTGGGGTACAACATTGAGCGATTCCTTCATCAAGTAATGTAATACCAGCTTTTTCGATGCGTTGATTGATTTCATTAGGAACATTTTTAAACCAACCATAAGAGCCAAACCCTAAGCCAAGTTTATGTTTTGGTTTATTAATTGAAAGCTTTTCTAGAAAAGCAATAACTTCAATTGCGATAGCGTTGTTGTAACAACCACTACCGATAAAGATTGCTTTTGAATCTAATAATTCTTTCATAATAAGGGCAGAAGATGTTTCACTTATTTTAAATAATTTTACACAGATACCATTTTTACCTAAGCCTTCACTTAAGGCTTCCGCCATATGTTTGGTATTATTCCAAACACTTTCATATAAAATAATCGCTTTATTATCTGCTTTAAAACTAGCAAAATCATGGTAAGCATCTAATATTTCTGCTACATGAGAGCGCCATATAATACCATGAGCAGGTGCTATCATATCAATGGTAATCTTCATATTTTCTATTTCTTTTAATTTCATTAAAACCCGATCACCATAAGGCATAACAATATTCGCATAATAATCTTTTGCTTTATCAATACATTTGTTAAGTGGATGAGCATCATCAAACATATCATAACTAGCAATATGTTGACCAAAGGCATCACTTGAAAAGACGATTTTTTCTTCTTCTAAATAAGTAAGAATATTATCGGGCCAATGAATTAAGGGCATTTCAAGAAAAGTGAAATGGTAATGACCGGTACATAAAAGTTCACCAGTTTTAATTTGATGAAAAGAATAATCTTTAAAGTATTGCTTCATCATTAGACGAATGCCACTGATACTTGCATGAGGCTTAGCATTTGGATACTTTTCCATAAACTTTATAAACCCTGAAGAGTGATCTGGCTCTGCGTGTTGAACGATGATATGATCGATGTTACGATCCTTAATTACACTCGTAATACGCTCTAACATAACATCGATAAAATCAGCTTCTACGGTATCAATTAAGGTTATCTGTTCATCTACGATAAGATAAGCATTATAACTTGTTCCTTCATCAATTGGAAACATTGAACCATGAAAATGTCGTAAATCAAAATCATGAGCTCCTACCCAATAAACATTTGGTGATAATTTTATCGCTTCTCTCATTAAAAATGCCTTCTTTCTTAACCCTCTATTTTCTCAAAAGAATTTACATCCATTCCACAAATTGGACAGATGAAATCAGCAGGAATATTTTCTCCTTCATATATATATCCACAAACTTTACAACGCCATCCAACAACCTTTGATGCTTTTTGATAACTTGGAGCATTTGGGGGAGTTGTACCATTCTTTACTTGATGATAATAAGCGTAAGTCATGACTTCTTCACTGCCTACTTCTTGCGCTTCTATTAATTCACCAATAAACATGATATGTGTACCAACATCAACACTTTGAGTTACCTTACAAGTATAGAATGCTGCAACATGTTCATCAATATGAGGGATATCATGATCATAAGCAACTTTAAATTTAGAAAACTTATCAACATCTTTACTTGATTTAAAACCAAATTCACCAATTAAATCCATCGGTGCACTTTGGGTTAAGACAACCGCTGAAAACATCTTCGAATTTTGAATTACTTTTGTCGTTATGTTATTTTTATTTAAGGTAACTGACATTTGATTGGGAGTATTTGTAATTTGATTTAGAGAATTAACAATACAACCAGCTGACATTTCATCATCTTTACTTGAAACGATATAAAGACCATAACTCATTTTAAACAACGCTCTTTCATTCATAATAATTTCCTCCTTGTAAGATAAAATATCTTTTTTTACTATTAATAGTATGAGTCTTTTTCATGTATTTGTCTAACAAAATGCATATAAAAATAACTTAAAATAACCTTTCTAGGAGAATTTAAAAGATTATGTTAAAATAGTTAAGGAATAGGAGTTGTTAATCATGGCTTTTTTAGTAACCAGTGGGAAAGAAATGCAGGAACAAGGAATCGAACAATTCGATTTTATATATGTCAGTGGGGATGCTTATGTTGATCATCCATCTTTTGGAACAGCAATTATCACTAGAACCTTGGAAGCATTTGGCTATCAAGTGGCGGTACTAGCCCAACCTGATTGGAATAATGATGATGAATTTATGCAGTTCAAAGAACCACGATTAGGTTTCTTTGTATCGGCTGGGAATATTGATTCGATGGTTAATCATTACTCCGTAAATAAGCGCCGTCGTGATAAAGATAATTATAGTAATAATGGAGAAATGGGTCATCGTCCGGATCGACCTACGATTGTTTATACGCAAATATTAAAACGTTTATTTCCTAATAAACCAGTTATTATTGGAGGAATTGAGGCATCACTTCGTCGTCTTGCTCATTATGATTATTGGGATGATAAAGTGCGTCAGTCAATTTTGATTGATTCTCAAGCTGATTTATTATTATATGGAATGGGTGAGAATAGTGTAATTGAAGTAGCTGAAGCACTCAATAGCGGTATTGAGGCAAAGGATATTTGTTTTATCCGTGGCTCTGTTTATAAAACCAAAGATATTAGTTATGTAAGTGATGCGATCATGCTACCCTCATTTTCCCAAATTGTGAAAGATAAACATACTTACGCAAAGAGTTATCATGTACAACATCAAAACATTGATGCGATTGCAGCCCATCCTTTAATTGAACCTTATGATGGTTGGTATATTGTTCAAAATTTGCCAGCGTTACCCTTAACCCAAGAAGAAATGGATTTCACTTATTCACTACCTTATGAACGTACTTTTCATCCTAAATATGATTACATACCAGCTATTGAAGAAGTACAATTCTCATTAATTTCGAATCGTGGTTGTTTTGGTTCATGTGCTTTCTGTGCGATTACCCATCATCAAGGTCGAGTTATCTCAACGCGTAGTAAGGAAAGTCTAGTTGAAGAGGCAAAGGTAATTACGAATATGCCAGGATTTAAAGGTTATATTCATGATGTAGGTGGTCCAACTGCTAACTTCTCGCGCACCGCATGTGATAAACAATTAAAACATGGGGCTTGTGTGGATCGTGAATGTCTTCATCCAAAACCTTGTGGAAATTTAAAAGTAGATCATACCCGTTATGTTGATATTCTAAGATCACTTAGAGCCATTCCTAAAGTAAAAAAAGTATTTATTCGCTCGGGTGTTCGTTATGATTATATTATGTATGATAAAGATGAAACATTCTTTCAAGAATTAGTTAAATATCATGTATCGGGACAGCTTAAAGTTGCCCCAGAACATATAAGTGCCAAGGTATTGGATAAAATGGGGAAACCTAGAAAAGAATTATATTTAAAATTTGTAGAACGATTTAATGAAATTAATGATGCAAATCATATGAATCAATATATTGTTCCTTATTTAATGAGTTCTCACCCTGGTAGTGATTTAGAAGCAGCAATTGAATTAGCTCGTTATTTAAAGAGTATTCATTATACACCAAAACAAGTACAAGATTTCTATCCAACTCCAGGTACCCCAGCAACATGTATGTATTATACGGGTCTTGATCCAAAAACAATGAAGCCAGTATATGTCGCAAGAACTTATGAAGAAAAAGCAATGCAGCGAGCATTGATGCAGTTTACATATCCACAGAACTATGAATTAGTTTATAAAGCATTGAAAGAGGCAGGTCGTTTAGATTTAGTTGGAAGTGGACCAAAATGTTTAATTCCGGCTCGAGGCTTTCATGGCTCTAACTTTAATCGTGGTGCTTATCAAGGTTCTAAACCAAAATCTGGGACAACAAAATCACATCCTCAACATAATAAATGGTCCAAAGATTCACGTAAACGAGTAAAATAGTTAAAATATAGGTGTCAAGATTGAAAATATAGAAAAGACTGAGTATAATAAGGTTAGAAAATCAAGGAGGATGAACAGATGATTATTCAAAGTAAAAGAGTATGGGTTTTAGGTCAATTTATTGAAGCACAAATTGAAGTTGTCGATGGTCTCATTGCTGCGGTTTATGAGTATGGCAAAAAACCAGTTGATAAAGATTTTGATGAGAAACGAATTGTTCCAGGTTTCATTGATATACATACACATGGTGCCTATGGTTTTGATACAAATGATGCCAATGAAGAAGGCTTACGTAATTGGATGAGTCGTATTCCTGGTGAAGAGGGTGTTACATCTATTTGCCCAACAACGATTACGCAAAGTGAAGAGGTATTAACAAATGCCCTTAAAAATGTTGCGAAAGTAGTAGAAGATGGTTATGAAGGAGCAGAAATTGTTGGTATTCACTTTGAAGGTCCTTATTTAGATATGGTTTATAAAGGAGCTCAACCAGAACAGTTTATTGTGAAGCCTAGTCTTGAACAATTTAAGAAATATAATAAAGCAGCAAATGGTTTAATCAAAGTTATCACAATGGCTACGGAACAAGATGAAGACTTTGAACTAACAAAATATTGCGCTCAACATGGTATTGTCGTAAGTATCGGTCATTCTGCAGCAACATATGAAGAAGCTAGTTTAGCGGTTGCCAATGGTGCTCGTAGTATGACACATGTATTTAATGGAATGACACCATTCCATCACCGCAAGCCAGGCCTAGTTGGTGCTGCAATGCGCTTTCGTGATGTATTTGGTGAAGTTATCTGTGATGGTAATCACTCTACTTATGCTGCATTAAATGATTACTTTACTGCTAAAGGTCGTGATTATGCAATTATGATTACAGATGCTTTAATGGCAAAAGGCTTACCGGTTGGTGAGAAATATATCTTTGGTGGAAATGAAATCTTAATTTATCCAGATGGTAGTGCTCACTTAACTTCAAGTAATTCTTTGGCAGGATCAACGCTTAAAGTAAATGAAGGATTAAAAATCTTAGTTGAAAAAGCATTAATTCCATTTGATGCTGCATTAAATTCTTGTACGATTAACCCAGCTCGTTGCCTACATATTGATGATCATAAAGGTAGTATTCAAGCAGGTAAAGATGCAGACTTAGTTGTATTGGAAGATGATTATGAATTAACTCAAGTTTATTGTAAAGGTATCGCAAGAAAATAGTTTAGTAAAGTACAGCCTTAAAACTGTACTTTTTTTAATCTAAAATTCATTATTTTAATTATTAATATCGTGGTATAATTGTAAAGTGATTTTAAAGGAAAGTAGGATTAAAATGAATGATATTAAAGTAATATTTTTTGATATTGATGGTACAATTTATACACATGATACGCATGTTATGATTCCATCAACGGTAGAAGCTTTTTATAAATTAAAAGAAAATGGTTATAAAATATGTATCGCAACAAGTCGTTGTCGCAGTGAAGTAGCGAATATGCCATCACTTTTTCATGACTTTGATTTTGATGGTTATGTCTTTAATGGTGGTGCTTCGATTTACGATCATGATACGTTAATTGATGCTCACTATATTCCTTCAAAGGTAATTTATAAATTAATTGAACTTCAAAAAGAAAAAGTTTTTGATATGCGTTATGCAACGGATGATAGTGATTTTCAACATAAAAAAATTACCCAAGAGTATTTAGATGTATTCTTTTATCTTTACTTAAATGTTCCTGTTATTAAAGCATATGATAATGATTTAGTTCCTAATATATTGTTACATGGAACATATGAGGTACTAGAAGAGGTAGCAAAAACACTTGATGATGTAAGCTTTGTCTTTGATGATAAAAGTGTACTAGAGGTTACACCACTTGGGGTTGGTAAGCATTTAGGAATTGAAACACTTGCGAAACATTGGGGTTATACAATGGAACAAGTGATGGTCTTTGGTGATGGTTTTAATGATATCTCAATGTTGAAAGCAGCGGGTGTATCAATTGCGACAGGTAATGCTCAACAAGCAGCAAAAGATGTGGCTAATTATGTATGTAAGGATATAAAAGAAGATGGAGTATATCTTTTCTTAAAAGAACAGAAGATGATTTAATTCTTGACGATGAAAATAATTGTAGTACAATTATCCCATTGATAATTTTGGAGGAATCATATGCTAAATCAACAATTTACCTATACATTAGAAACTAAAGAATATTTAGGCTTCTTACGATACCAAATTAGAAATTCAGAAACTTATACGAAGAGAAAACTTATCTTTGCTTGGGGTGTTCCAATATTGATTTTAATAACTTTTATCTTTGGTCGACTTTATACTCAAATAATACCCACAATTCTCTGTGTTGCAGGGGCATTTGCTTGGATGTATTTAATTGCGCCAAATTTATGGATTTTATATTTTAATTTTAAAATAAATGAAAAAACTTTAAAAGAAATGAATTTAACTGGTTTTCAAGAAGTTAAACTTCGTTTTGAAAAGAAACAATTTGTTTATCGAGATATTAAAAGTCATAGTGTTTTATATCGAGATGTCACATCCTTTGAAGAAATCAATGAATTACTTATATTTCAATATGGTAAACATCAAACTGTTTTATTACCATTGCGTCTTTTTGATAATAAACATGACAGTGATGAATTTGTGAAAGAGTTTAAAACAGCATGGTTACAATAGCACTTATTCAATTGAATGAGTGTTTTTTGTTATAGATAATTATTTTAAAAGAGTTTATACTTAACTTATAAATAATAAGGAGGATCATTATGATTGAGCAAGTATTTGAAACTGGCCTTAAAGTTGTAGAGAATATTAGAGATACGCAAAGTGGCGAAATAAAAAAAGCAGCAGATTTAGTTGCTGAAGCATTTTTGAATCAGCATAAATTCTTTGTGACTGGTAGTGGGCATTCTCATACTGTAAGTGAAGAGTTTTATGGAAGAGCAGGCGGTCTTGCTTTTACTGTACCAATCCTTACTACCGAACTTACATTGAATGAACATCCAACAAAAAGTGGTTCTATTGAACGTCTTCCAGGTTATGCGAAAATTTTAATTGATTTATATGATGTAAGTAAAGATGATGTTTTATTAGTTGCTTCCAATTCAGGACGAAATGCCTATCCGATTGAAATGGCACTTGAAGCTCATAAAAAAGGGGCAAAAGTAATTGCAATTACAAGTATTAAACATTCAAAATCAACAACAGCACGTCATGTTAGTGGTAAACATTTAATGGATATAGCAGATGTTGTGATTGATAACTGTGGAGAAGCAGGAGATAGTTGTATAAAGTTAGAAGGACTAGCTTCTACCATGTGTCCAACTTCATCAATGGCAAATTCCTTTATTGCCCAAGCAATTAGTGTAGAATGTGCTAGTGTTATCTTAAAAGCAGGTGTCGTACCACCGGTATTTCAATCACTTAATATTGAAGGAACGGAAGATATTAATAAAGAATATTTCGAGAAATATACAAGACTATATAAATAATAAAGAAAGGCTTATTCAATTGAATAAGCCTTTCTTTATTATTTAACTCGTTTATACATCGGATGGTTTTCATTAAACTCAACCAAATCCCAAAGGTTTCCATATAAATCCTTGAAGACAGCAACAATTCCATAATCTTGTTCTTTTGGAGGTCTTACAAAAGTAATACCTTTAGTATTCATTTCATTGTAGTCTCGATAAAAATCATCGGTTCCTAAGAATAAGAATACTCTTCCACCTGCTTGATTGCCAATAAATGGTTCCTGCTCGCTCTTTGAAGCACGGGCAAGTAATATTGTAGTGCCACTAGTTCCTGGTGGGGCGATTACAACCCATCGTTTATCTTGTTCGGGTTGGTAAGTATCTTCAATTAACGTAAAGTTGAGTTTCTTTGTGTAGAAAGCAATTGCTTCATCATAATCCTTAACAACTAAAGCAATGTGAACAATCGATTGTATCATAATTATTTCCTCCTGAATTGTAATGAATAAGTTACAAATATTAGATATCAATACCTAAGAACTGTTTTACTACTAAACCGATTACAAATGAAATTGCTGCAACGCTTAATGATATGGTAGCCATTTCCATGAAACGACTTTTAAAATTATAATCCTTTGCTACACTAATATAGAAGTTAAAAAAGAATATAATTAAGATTACAATAACTAACATAGTAACTAAAGCATAAATATAATGAGCTGAATCAAAGAATAAATAGGGAAGGACTAATAGTACAACCGTACATAGATAAGCAATTCCGGTATACATACTTGATTTCATTGCATTTGGATTACCATCAGCACGCTCTGCTAAGTAATTACTTGCAGCCATTGATAGGGTAGCAGATACTCCCGTTATAATACCAGACATTGCTACTAGTTGAGTATTGGCAAGAGCAAATGTCATACCAGCAATCGTACCCGTTAATTCAACTAAGGCATCATTAAGTCCTAAAACCATACTACCAACATATTGAAGTCGTTCTTCATCTAATATCTCAATCAAAGCAAGTTCATGTCTTCTTTCATCTTTCTCAATATTGATTGCTTCGGGAACATCTTTCGCAAGTATCTCATATTCTACTTGGGCAATCTGTTCATCTTTAGAGATAATTTTTAACACAAATGTAAAACCTAATAACCAATTAAGAAAACTTAACCACTTAATTCTCATCTTATTTGGTTTCACTTCTTGTTTTGTAAAGTTTGCCCAAATACCAGCGTGTTCACGCTCATCCTTTGCCATTTGACTAAGGATTTTTTTATTCTTTTCTTGTTTTTCACTTTTTGCCATAATATCATAAACAATTGCTCCGGTTACTTCATCTTTTTGACGATGTAGTAACAATTGCATTGTTTCATTTGAAAATTGATTATGCATATTTACCCCTCACTTTCATTACCATATTATAATCGGGAATGAAGTTAAAAGCAATTAAGAGACAAAAAAACTCGTTATGAATCAAACGAGTTTTAAGGTTACAAATTAACGTTTAACGATAACACAAGTACCCATGCCACCACCAATGCATAGTGATGCAAGGCCTAGGTGTTCATCACGTTTAATCATTTCATGGATTAGGGTAACTAAGATTCTGTTTCCACTAGCTCCAACGGGGTGACCTAAAGCAATCGCACCACCATTTACATTTGTTTTTGCTAAGAAAGCTTCACGATCAATATGATGTTCTTCAACTAATTCATGAACAACGCCAAGTGCTTGAGCGGCGAAAGCTTCATTTAACTCAACTAATTCAATATCGCTAAGTTTCAAGTCAGCATAATTTAAAGCATTGCGAATTGCAGGTGTAGGACCTAAGCCCATTGTTTTTGGATCAACACCACCTTGACCAAAGCCAACAACTTCACATAGAACATTTAAGTTATGTTTTTTCACAGCATCTTCACTTGCAACTAGTACGAAACTTGCTCCATCATTAATACCAGAAGCATTACCTGCTGTAACACTTCCATCTTTAATGAAAGCAGGACGTAAAGTAGCTAATTTTTCTAAAGTTGATTTACGATTAGGATGTTCATCTGTATCAAAGGTAACTGTTTCTTTTCTCATTTTAACTTCAACTGGAACGATTTCATCTTTAAATCTTCCACTATCAACTGCAGCGATTGCTTTTTGTTGAGAACCATAAGCGAAAGCATCTTGCATTTCACGCGTAATATTATATTTATTCGCAATGTTTTCTGCTGTAACACCCATGTGAATATTATTCATAGCATCTGTTAGTGAATCATAAATCATATGATCGACAGCTGTGAAATTACCCATTTTGTTACCAGTACGTGAATTAGAAGGAACAAGATAAGGCGCTCCACTCATTGATTCAACACCACCAGCTACAACAATATCATTGAATCCAGATTGAATTGACATGACTGCTTCCATTACCGTACGTAAACCAGAACCACAAACCATGTTAACACTATGAGCACATACGCTCTCAGGAATGCCTGCAGCTAGAGAAACCTGGCGACCAATATTTTGACCTAAACCAGCAGATAAAACATTACCACAAATTAGTTCATTTACATCTTCAGGCTTTACGTTTGCATCTTCTAATAGACCTTTAACTACCGTTGCACCAAGATCAACTACTTTAACATTCGTAAGACCACCTAAGAAACTTCCAATAGCACTACGTTTAGCGCTTACAATATAAGCTTTTTTCATTTTTAATCCTGCCTTCTTTCTGTATTATACTTAAACATATTACCTCAAAATGAACCTGATTGTCAACCGAGAAGACCGATAATAAGTGCAATTGTGAAAAAAATAATAAGTAAAGTTACAATGTAAGCGCATACTTGCTAAAAAATTAACAAATTCATGAAATTGATTGTTAAATTATTAACAAGACTATTGACGAGGAGTAAAATCAGGGATAAAATGGAACATAGATTATGAAGCGTAGGTAAGATATTACTTACTGAATACCTCATGATTTTAAACACCCAATGATATTGATACAAGATTGGATGATTAAACAACATGTTTAAAAATGATGGAGAGGAGAACACTTATGGATTTCGCGTTAACGCAACAACAACAAATGATGAAAAAACTATTTTCCGAGTTCGCTGAAAAAGAAGTTAAACCAATCGCCGGAGAAATTGACGAAGAAGAACGCTTCCCAAAAGAAACAGTCGCTAAAATGGAAAAATGTAAAATGCTTGGTATTCCATTCCCTAGGGAATTTGGAGGAGCAGGTGCTGATTACTTAAGTTACATTATTGCGGTCGAGGAATTAAGTAAAGTATGTGGAACAACTGGTGTTATATTATCAGCTCACACTTCACTTGGAACTACACCAATTTATGCCTTTGGTACACCAGAACAAAAAGCAAAATATTTACCTGATTTATGCTCTGGTAAGAAATTAGGAGCTTTTGGTTTAACAGAACCAAATGCAGGTACCGATGCAGCAGGTCAACAAACTACAGCTATTAAAGATGGTGATGATTACATCATTAATGGTTCTAAGATCTTTATTACGAATGCTGGTGAAGCAGATGTATATATTATCTTTGCTATGAGTGACAAATCACAAGGTACGCGTGGTATTTCTGCTTTCATTCTTGAAAAAGGAACTCCCGGCTTTACCATTGGTAAACATGAAAAGAAATTAGGTATTCGTGCTTCTGCAACATGTGAATTAATTTTCAATAACGTTCGTCTTCCAAAAGAGAACTTACTTGGACAAGAAGGTAAAGGTTTTAAAATTGCTATGCAAACACTAGATGGTGGACGTATTGGTATTGCAGCACAAGCTTTAGGGCTAGCTCAAGGTGCGATTGATGAGGCAGTAACTTATGTTAAATCACGTAAGCAATTTGGTCGTTCTATTGCTAAGTTTCAAAATACACAATTCCAACTAGCAGATATGCAAGTTAAAACAGATGCCGCTCGTTTCTTAGTATATAATGCAGCAATGTGTAAAGAAAAAGGTATGCCATATACGGTTCCAGCAGCAGAGGCAAAATTATTTGCAGCTGAAGTTGCTATGGAAGTAACAACAAAAGCCATCCAATTACTTGGAGGTTATGGTTATACACGTGATTACCCAGTTGAAAGAATGTTCCGTGATGCGAAAATCACTGAGATTTATGAAGGTACTTCTGAAGTTCAACGTATGGTAATTAGCGGCGCAATGCTGAAATAATAAGAAAGGAAAATTTGATATGAAAATCGTAGTTCTTGTAAAACAAGTACCTGACTCTACGGAGATCAGAGTTGATAAAGAAACCGGAACCTTAATTCGTGCCGGAGTTCCTAGCATTATTAATCCAGATGATTTAGCTGGAGTTGAGGCAGCATTAGAATTAAAAGAAAAAAATGGAGCACATATTACCATTGTTTCAATGGGTCCTCCACAAGCAAAAGGAATGTTAAATGAGTTATATGCTCGTGGTGTTGATGAATGTTATTTAATTACAGATCGTGCCTTTGCAGGTGCTGATACATGTGCCACATCTTCTACTTTAGCTGCTGCTTTAGATAAGATTGGTTATGATTTAATTATTGCCGGACGTCAAGCAATTGATGGAGATACAGCACAAGTTGGACCACAAACTGCGGAACGTTTAAATATTCCTCAAGTAACTTATGTTGATGAAATTATTGATATCAATGAAAAAATCGTTACCGTTAAAAAATCACTTGAAGATAGTGAAGAAATTATTGAAGCTAAACTTCCTTGTGTCTTAACTACATTAAGTGGAATGAACGAACCTCGTTATATGAACTGTAATGATATCGTAGATTCATTTACGAAAGAAGTTAAAGTTATGACATTTAATGATCTAGGCATTGATGCTAGTAAAGTTGGTTTAGCTGGTTCTCCTACTAAAGTTCACCATACTTTCACAAAAGAAGTATCGGCCCAAACAGAAACTTTCACATTACCTGGTGATGAAGCTGCCAAATTAATTGCAACTAAATTAAAAGAAAAACAGCTCATCAGCAAATAGGAGGAGAATACAATGGCTAAATTTGAAGGATATAAAGATATCTACGTATTCGTAGAGCAAAAAAATGGAAACATTGCGGAAGTTGGTTATGAACTAATCAGTGAAGCACGTAAATTAGTTGCATCAATTCCTCATATGAATTTTGAAGTTGTTGGTGTTTTACTAGGTCAAAATATTACAAGTCAAGCAAAGAGTGTTATTGCTCATGGAGCAGATAAAGTAGTTGTATGTGATCATGAATTACTTGCTACTTATTCAACTCAATATTATACGGATGCTTTATGTGACGTAATTACTACTTTTAAACCAGATTCTTTCTTAACTGGTGCAACAGTAATGGGTCGTGACTTAGCACCACGTGTAGCGGCTCGTTTAAATGCAGGTCTTACTGCAGATGCTACAATGATTGAAATGGATCCAGAGAAAAAGGATGAAGCCTTATTATTAGTTACACGTCCTACATTTGGTGGTAATTTATTTGGAACAATTATT
>JAVWEY010000023.1:0-25584 GCA_036641395.1 Erysipelotrichaceae bacterium | reverse complement strand
AAGAATTATGGTGTGATGGTATTAGCGTATTGTGATTTTGAAGCAGCAGATGCAGCGATTTTTCAACTAATTGAAATAGCTCAAGATCCACATGCGGATTTAACTACATTAAAAATGGTTGCTAGTCATATTATAGATTGGAATATAGGGGGATTTAAAAGTAGTTATAATCTTTATGAAGGTGCAAGGTTACTTATAAAAGGAAAAGAATATTTGTCTAATTGCAGCAAAATGAAAGAATTTATTGATTTGTTGGAAGTAATGCATCGTTATTTTATAACAATCACATATTGGATTGATCTAAAATTACCTTGGGCAGAATTATCAAAAACATATCATGTAAATTCTAAATAGAGCATTTGAGTATTGCGTAGACGGATTGTATGTTATAGTGAAATCAAGGAGGTGTATTTATGCCAAAACATGTGAAAATGATGATGCTAGAAACTTGTCCTCATTGTAAGAATGCATTTAGAATGATGGAAGAATTAAAAGCGAAACACCCTCAATATAATGAGGTAGAGATTGAAGTAATTGAGGAACAAAAAGAAGAGGAAAAAACAAAAGGCTATGATTATTGGTATGTTCCTACTTTCTTTGTAGATGATGTGAAAATACACGAAGGTGTACCTACATTAGATAAAATCGAACAAGTGTTTATCGAAGCTTTAAAATAATTTGATTTATTTATATTTCTAATAAAGAAGTAAAACTTTAACGTAGAAAATGTAAGAAACCATAAAAAAGCGTGATTTTACTATTGTATTAATAAACAATAAATATCATTATTAGGATTTTATCTTGAAGATTTCGAGGGTTTAAAAGACAATAATAAAAGAACTAAATTACATATTAAACATAATAAAACCAGTTATTGGATATTTCGATAGCTGGTTTTAGACATATGTTGGAATAAAAGATGTAAAAATTCATCTAAATGCATAAATAAGCAAAGAAATGTGAAATAAACCTTTTTTTATGTCGAATTTTTGATAAAATAATAGGTGGAGGTATTTATTTATGAAATCTGCAATTATTTTAGCTGCCGGTAAAGGCACAAGAATGAAATCTGCATTTAATAAAGTTATGCACCCTGTAAGCAATAAACCAATGATTGCCCATATCGTAGCAAATTTAAAAAAAGCTGGTGTAAGTAAAATTGTAGTTGTTGTTGGACATGGAGCAGATAGTGTTAAAGAGTTACTTCAAGATGAAGTTACCTACGCACTACAAGAACCTCAACTAGGAACAGGTCATGCCGTACAACAAGCAAGTGCTTTACAAGGACTTGGTGGAGATACGTTAGTTCTAAACGGAGATGGCCCACTAATTCAACCAGAAACAATAGTTGCTGCGTTTAAAGCAATGGAAGGTAATGCAATGGTTGTCCTTACTTCTATATTAGAGGATGGAGCACATTATGGTCGTATTGTTCGTAATGAAAACGATGATGTAGTAAAAATCGTTGAAGCGAAAGATTGTACAGAAAAACAACTTGAAATCTGTGAAATTAATACTGGTTTATTTTGTTTTAAAAACGAGTTATTATTTGAAGGGTTAAAAGAAATAAAAAATGATAATGCTCAAAATGAATATTACTTAACGGATCTTGTAGAGATTTTCAATCATCATCATCAAAAAGTTAAAGCGATGATTGTAGCAGATCCAAATGAAGCAATGGGAGTTAATGATCGAGTTGATTTGGCAAAAGCAAATGCTTGGCTTAAACAATTTGTTAATCATAAACATATGTTAAATGGTGTAAGTATTATTGATCCTAATAATACATACATTGATCCGGAAGTAGAAATTGGTAGGGATACGATTATTTATCCTAATGTTCATATTGAAGGTAATACAAAAATTGGCAACAATGTAGAAATATTATCCGGCTCTTTCTTACGTAATGCTTGCATTGGTGATGAAGTTGTCATTGATTCAAGTAAGATTGTTGAAAGTAAAGTCGGATGTAAAACGACGATTGGTCCAATGAGTCACTTGCGTAACAACACTGAAATTGGAGAGAATTGCCGGATTGGTAATTTTGTTGAATTTAAAAATTCTAAATTTGGTGACGGAAGTAAATGTGCTCATTTAACTTATATTGGCGATTCTGATTTTGGTAAACGTATCAATGTTGGTTGTGGTGTTGTAACCGTAAACTACGATGGTAAACATAAATTTAGAACGGTAGTAAAAGATGGGGCGTTTATTGGAAGTAACTGTAACTTGATAGCACCAGTAACAATTGGTGAAAATGTTTTATTAGCAGCGGGATCAACCATTACCGATAGTGTTGATGATGGCGATATGGCAATTGCGAGAGCGAGACAGAGTATTAAAGCCGGATTTGGCACGAAATATAAAAACAAATAGAAAGGGATAGGGACTATCATGAACGAAAAAACAGTTGTATTCGCATTAACATCCAGTATTAATTTAGCAAACGAGATTGTAGCACAGCTTGGAATTCCCCTAGGACAATGTGAAGTACGTCACTTTGCGGATGGAGAAATTCTTGTCGAATTAGGAGAATCAGTTCGAAGTAAAAATGTTTACATTGTTCAATCAACTTGTAAACCAGTATCAAGTAATTTAATGGAGATTTTAATTGCATTAGATGCATGTAAGCGTGCAAGTGCAAAACACATTAGTGTTGTTATTCCATACTTTGGTTATGCAAGACAGGACCGCAAAGCGAAACCTCGTCAACCAATCACTTCTAAATTAGTTGCTGATTTATTAGAGAAAGCAGGAGCAAATCGTGTTATTACGATGGAGTTACATGCAACACAAATTCAAGGATTCTTTAATATTCCTGCAGATGATATTACAGCACTTGGTATTATTGGCCGTTATATGAATGATAAACATCTAGATGATATCGTTGTTGTATCTCCTGACCATGGTGGAACAACACGTGCTCGTAAGCTTGCTGAGATGTTACATGCACCGCTTGCGATAATTGATAAACGTCGTCCAAAACCAAATGTTGCAGAAGCAATGAACTTAATTGGTGATGTACAAGGAAAACGTGCAATTATTATTGATGATATTGTTGATACTGCTGGTACTTTAATATCTGGAATTGATATGTTATATAACAAAGGTGCGATTGAAGTATATGCTGCATGTATCCATGGTGTATTAAGTGGACCAGCAATTGAACGTCTACAAAATAGTCGTATTAAAGAATTTATTTGTACGAATACAATCCCTCAAGAAGAGAAACAAGCATTGTTACCTAATATGACAGTATTATCCGTAGGTGAGATTTTAGGTCAAGTTATAAAACAAATCGAAGAAGATCATTCGATCAGTGAAGCGTTGATTAAATTTAGCGTTTAATTATGTTAGAAGAAATCATTGTTACTACTTTACCTGAGATTACTGCCTTATTAGAGATTATTGGAATTATTGTAATTACAACTGGTGCCATAAAAGCTTTTATCCATTATGTAATATCTGTAGTTAATGATAAACATTATGCGATAAAAATTGAACTTGGCAACGCATTGGCATTAGGTCTTGAATTTAAGATGGGTGCTGAGATATTAAAAACTGTTTTGATTCGTGATATGAATGAAATATATATTTTAGGAGCTATTATTTTATTAAGAGCAATTTTATCTTTATTAATTCATTTTGAAATAAAAGCGGAGAAATTAAATGGTGATGATCACCATGCTTCTCCCAATAATTATTAAGAAGAAGTCGATAATATCGGCTTTTTTTCATTAAAAAAGTATCCGCAAGGATACTTATCCGATTTTGAGTTTACGAAGATAATCAATAACACCATCTTCATTATTTGTTTTATCACTCAATAATTTCGCAATTTTAACGGTATGTTTATAACCATTTTTCATTGTAACCCCAATTTTGGCAGCAGCAAGTAAACTTTCATCATTTCCACTATCACCAAAGGCGATTACATTATCCATGGTAAGATTTAACTTACGACAAATATGTTGCGTTGCTGTTTTTTTACTTACACTAGAGTGAACTAGTTCAGTTGCAACACTATTAACCGTAAAGAAATGGTATTTGTTACTATATAATCTTAATACTTCTTTTTCAAAATCTGGTAGTTTGCCAGTAAGCGATATAAAGCAAATTTTATGTAAGTCTTTATTATCTAAAACAGAAGTTATATCACTCGTTAATTTTAAATGGGATAATCGATATAAAACATAGTCAGCACGTCCCGTAAGGAAGATTCTAAGAATTGGAATAAAGATACGAACCAAACGATAAATTGTTTTTAATATTCTTGTACCTTGTACATAATAGGTATCATTAATGTGCACATACATATTTAATCGAAATTGTTTTCCAAGTTTAATAAGAGAATCTGTTTCTTCTTTCTTTAACTTTTCAAAAGATTCATCTGTTTTGTTTCTTATATCATGAATGGTAGTACCATTACTAGTAATAGCATATCCACCATATTTAGCTAATTGTAATTGTTTAATATAAGGCTCTGTTTCACTTAAAAATCGTCCTGTAGCAACTGCTAGTTTTAATCCTCTTTGTTGAAGATGAATTAAATATTCTGCTGATTCTTTTGATATTTTTTTATTGTTATGTAGTAAAGTATGATCTAGGTCACATACGACTAATTTTATATCTGTGGTCTTCATCTTATAAACCCATCTCCTTTACATAATTGGCAGAAAAAAAGAATCCAATTAATTTAACGTATGCTTATTGTATCTTTCATTACGTTCTTTGTCAATGTAAGAAATATTTACCAATTCGCTAATTTTCTTTTGGATTATTTGTCCAATTTTGTTTGAAAAGTTGCGTTGATGTTTTGATAGGGTTAGCGTATAATAAAATTAGATATAGACAGGAGGTCTAGCCTTATGGAAAAGAAGATATTAGTTACAATCTCACGTCAATTTGGTAGTGGTGGTAGAGAAGTGGGACAGAAGCTTGCGAAAGCTTTAAATATTCCTTTTTATGATAAGGAACTTATTGAATTATCAGCTGAGCAAAGTGGTATTGATAAAGAACTTTTTGAAGAAGCAGGACGAGGTACAAGTCGTGGACTGTATTTATTAGGAGCAATTGGTTATACACTTGGTTCACCAATAACTAGTTTGAGTGAAATGTCCTTAAACGATCGAATGTTCTTAGTTGAAGCAGAAATAATTGAAAATATTGCGGAACAAGGAAGTGCCGTTATTGTTGGTCGTTGTGCAGATTATGTATTACGCGATCATCCACAATGTGTTAATGTATTTATTCATGCGAATATGCAATTTCGATGTGAACGTGCTACTTCATCATATGAAGTAGATGAGAATAATGTAGAATCATCGATTACAAAGATTGATAAACATCGTGCTAATTACTATAACTACTATACGGATCGTAAATGGGGTAAAGTAGAAAATTATCATTTGGTAATGGATTCTAGTAAATTTGGTATTGATACTTGTGTAGAAACTATTAAAAAGTTAGTTGAATAGATTAATAAGGATTATTGTCTTCTTTAGATGATAATCCTTTTCTCTGTTAATTTCACATACTTTTTAGACAATTAAAGAAGTACCATATGCTATAATAGGAATAGAAACAAATGGAGGTTTTTATGGAAAAGAAATGGAAACTTGTTCATAAAAAAAAGTATCATTTGATTGAAAATACGGGTGGTCTTACCTTAGGCTATTCACCAGGAGCAGGAATTCGTATTTTAGAAGACAATGGCTTTGCTTTTAAAGATTTTAATGATAATGGTAAGATTGATGTATTTGAAGATTGGCGTTATCCATTAATTGAAAGAGTAAAGGCATTCGCAAAGTTTTATCATTTAGACCAAGATGAAAAGCACTTGTTGTATTATGGGCAACCAGTTGCAATGCTTGAAGAACTTGAATTATCGCAAATGTTTAGTGATTTATTACATCATAATTTATCAAAAGATTATGAAAGTATCAATCACTTAGAATTAGATGATGAAAATTATCTACAAGAACATTATTTATTAGTTGTTTTAGTGATGATGATGGATAATATTCGAGGTTATGCGACTCACGATTATCATGTTCAAGTGTTTCTTCAAGGATTACAAAGTAACATGATTGACCATATCATTTATTCTCTTGGTGTATCCGTAAAAGAATTCTTATTTAAAATGCTTAGTAATAGTTCACAAAAAATTCAAAATGAAATATAACGTAAAAGGATAGCAATTTTGCTATCCTTTTGCATCTAAATAATTTCAATCATTTCTCCATAAACTAAGGAATAAATATAAGTGTTGATCTTAGCATTCGGATATAAAAGTGATATTGAATGCTGATACGTATTTAACTGTTCGTGATAAGTTTGAACTAAAATATCAGGGTTTGTATGATCACTCTTAAAGTCAATAATGATAATATTGTTATCTTCGATGGCCATAAAGTCAATTACACCATGAATAATTTGATTATGATCATTCACCATAAAAGGCAACTCATGAAAAACTTGGGAATAAGCATTTACTTGTTTAAAAATATTATTTTCATGTAGTTTATTAAGGCATTCATAATCCTCTGAATTCAAAGTAAAATTTTGTCCATTAGCAATCTTTAAAATTGTTTCCTTTGAATAATCATCATAAGATAATTTTTCGATTAAAGTATGCAACATAGTTCCTTTACTCATTCCTTTAAGATTAGGATGTAAGTCAAGTTTTGGAATATGGTTATGGAACTGAGTTGGTGTACTTTCTTCTAGAATACTGTTTAAAAATGCATATCGATGAATTGTTTCATTCTTTTTTTCGCTTACCGGATAAGGTTTCTTATCCCACATTTTATTCACTTCATTTACTTCAAAGAAAGATTTGTTTTTGACTAGAGATTGAAGAATCCATGCGGAATAACCATTGCGTTCATAAATATCGGCAATTGAAATAGATGGTTTATAAGCACTTGGCTCATTCACACAATCGACAATATGCATTTCATTTTGAGCACGTGTCGTCGCTACGTAAAGAATACGCATTTCTTCTTCTAATTCTTCACGATTTTTCTTGTGTTCAATCGCCATACGATGAATACCAGTTCGTACAAATCGCTGTGGTAAATCCATATGTTTCATCGCAATTCCTAAATCACTATCTTGAATAAAATAATCTTTATTTTCAATTATCATTTGATTACTATTTGACCATAAATATACAACCGGATATTGTAATCCTTTTGATTGATGAATGCTCATTACCCTTACAATATCATCTTCATTGCCAATTGGAATTCCCTCTGCTGTTGCATAATCAAGATTTTGATCAATTTCATTTAGAAAAGAAAGAAGATGATAAGCCTTTTCATAATGCATACTTGCGGCCATTTGATATAGAAGATCAAGATTGGTTTTATCTTGAGATGATGTACATTCTTGATAGAAATCATTTATATTAAAAATATGTTGAATCACTTCACATAAACTTAAATTAGAAGCATTGTTAACTAAGTCAACTAATAAGGTAAGTCTTTCATCTTGTTTAAAATAATCATAAAAAGATTGTTGTTTATCTTTGTTGATTTTAGCTTGGGCAATATCATTTGTAGATATGTTAATAAGTGGTGACATAAGGGTAGCACATGCTGCAATATCATCGTGAGAATCAACAATCAGGCGGATACAGGATAAAACAATAGATACTGCTGAAGATTCATAGAATCCACTTTTCACATCGATAAAATAGGGAATATTCAGTTCATCAAATGCCTTTCGCATATCTTCTTTTAAGGAATTGTTACGAACAAGGACAACAAAATCTTTCCACTTATAATTATTTTGATGTTGAATCAATATTTGGTTGGCAATGTAACTAGCTTTTAAATCATTTGTTTGAATATTGTACTGTAATTCAGTTCGTAATTGTTCACGATTTAACGCATGAAAAACAATCTTATGATTATTCTCTAACTGTTTATCAATTCCCGTTTCGACAAAATCTTCTTTATGATAAGAACAAGATAAGCCTCTAATATTCATTAAGGTATTATATAGTTCGTTATTAAAATCGACAATCATTTTCTTACTTCGATAATTATTAGATAAATAAATGATTTCATCCTTTGGTGTATGATAATCAATTAAGCCTTGCATTAACTGAGGGCGAGCATGGCGAAAGCCATAGATGGATTGTTTAATATCTCCAACTCGAAAGATATTATCATCTCGAGCGATTAATTTAACTAATTCATCTTGAACATCGTTACTATCTTGAAATTCATCGACCATGATTTCTTCAAACTTCTTTTGATAATAGTCTACGGCAATATGATTATCTTGTTTTAATATTTTTAAAGCTAAATGTTCCATATCATCAAAATCAATACCATTTTCTTTAATCTTTTCTTCTTCATAATATTGTAGATAACGGATGACAATTGAAATTAGCTTATGAACGATACCACGCTCTTCTTCAATATCCTTTAGTAAACGAATTTCACTATGCAAGTTTGCCAATAAAGTATCTTCAATACTTTGTACTTTCTTACGCAAACGATCATATTCCTTATCTTCTTTATCTGGTGTTGTAGGAACAATAACTCGTGCTAGATTAATTAAAGCGCTGCGATATCCTTCATAATTATGATTGATAGCACAAGCTTCGATGATTTTTAAGCCTTCATATTTATTCATAAAAATATTAAATTTCTTTTCTTCACTTGGATATCTATCTAAATAGATATTTTTAATTGAAGTCATTGTCTTTTCATAAATACCATATTGAACTTGTAAGTAATCAAAGAAATAAAAGGTAATAGGATCAGGCATATCTTCAATTTTTTTATAAGATTGATAACTTTCTTTAATTGATAAAAGAAAGGCAGTTGGATCACTTTTAGAAGATGCTAAAGTAGCCAATGACATAATTGTTGAAATTAATTCCTTGTTATCTTCACTTCTTGCGGAGAATATTTTTGAACATTCAATAAATTCAGAATCAAGGTTCATAAGTTCTTCATTCATTACTTTGTTAATCGCAATTTGTTTATAGAGATTACTGCGATTAGGATCTAAGACATTACTCATTCGTTTTGGATCAAGGTCAATTAAGTAATAAAAATCTTGGATAATTGATAAACAAAAAGAATGAATGGTTGATATATTAGCGTTCTCTAACTTAGATAATTGTAAATCAATATTAGCGTTGATTTGATCATTATTACTTTCTTTACGCCGCACATATAATTGAGCGGCTAAACGTTTTTTCATTTCTTGTGCAGCGGCTTCAGTGAACGTCATGGCTAAGATATGATCAATATCAATGTTATCATTAATTACTCTTTGGGCAAGCCTTTCAATCAGTACGGCGGTTTTACCACTACCTGCTGAAGCGGAAACTAAGATATTTTTATTCCTTGTTTCAATTGCTTTACTTTGGGCTTTATTCCACGTCGTCATAACTTCCACCTCCCTTAATATAGATGTCATCGTTGTTCATTAAAATCGGTTTATCAATTGGCGGTTTTTTATTACGACAAATATCATGGTATTTACAAAAAGTACAAGCGTTGTTATCTGGATTGATTGAAATATCGCCATCAATTATTTGCTTAGCAATACTTTGATACATAAGTAATAATTGTTCTTCGATACCTTCTAAATTATAAATCTTACGAGCGTTAACAATGCCATCTTTATTGATAGTTAAGTTTGACATATGACTAGCATCATCATCTAAAATAGCTAAATCTTCAATCATATGCCATCCATTCAAACGTTGATTATTTTTACGCATTCCTTGATAATCATCATAATTATAAGGAATATATTCTTTTGCTCTTCGATTCATCTTGCCAGCAATAGCATTTGTATTTTCACTTTTTAAAGATTGATAATAAACACCTGCACATTGTTTTTTTAATTGTTTTTGGGCTACGATACCATAGGTTAGTAATTGTAATTGATTTGCTTTACTAACTTGTGTTTCACTTAAGGTTTTATGAGAACTCTTGTAGTCAATAATTCGAATGTAGTCAAGGTATTGATCGATACGATCAATGTAACCATTTAGTATTAATTGATTTACATCATCGATATCTAGTACTTCTTCAAAAGCATATTCACATCGTAAAGGAGTAAAAGCAGTGTGTTCTTCCTTATCTTTTAAATCTTCAAGAGTATTCATCATACTATCTACTAAACGTAATTCAATTAGTTTAAATTCGTGTTTCATATTAGGATAGATTTGTTCCATTTCAATTAGTTTTAAATGAATAAAAGCCTGGACTTCATCAAGACTACAGTTCACATAATTTTTGCCATAAAGACTTACAAAATGTTCTAAAACAAAATGCGATAGTGTTCCAAGTTTCGCATTAGAAAAAGCGTAGTCTAATGGTTCTCTTAAACGAATGCCATAACGTAAGAAATATGAAAAATGACAGCCTACATAGCGTTCAAATGATGAAATGGAGCCTTTTAATTGATGATTCATACAATATAGAGAAGTTGCATTTTCATTTGATAGAGTTTTTGGTGTATCATCGATATGATTGTGAGTAATAAAAGGATACTTAATTGCTTCTATATTAGAAAAACGTTCAATCTCTAAAGCTGCTTCTTTTCCTTTTCCATTAAAATCACTTTGAGAATAAGAAAGAATAAGGTGTTTTGATCCAGATAGATTTTTAATCAGTTGAGAAGTATGAAGATAATAACGTTCTTTATGTTCTGGATAAGGTATAAGGTCTAAATAATCTTGAGAGAACAAAGAACTAGGTTTAGGGAATGCTGGATAGTTACTTTGAGATAAACCAAGGACAAAATGATAAGAACGAGTAAGCAGAGGATGAGTTAGATTTGTTAGTAAACATCCACTTAATTCATTCACTTGATCACTTTCTTGGATTGTTTCTAATAAGGATAAGAATAGTTTTAAAGATTCTTTATCTTTCAGATAAGGTAAACTGTTTTGCATCAAAGACTCAATCGCATAACAAGTTGCGATATTTTGTTTATTTGTAGGAAGTGAAGAAGTAACCATATCATAGGTTGTATGTAAAAGCGATTCGATATTATTATCATTAAATAATTGAAGAATTTTATCTAACAGTGCTTGTTTTGCTTCATCTGCTAGTTCTTCTAGTTTTTTTAATTGTTCAAGTTCTATTTTGTTGATAATATCTTCACTAATAAGCGAGCGATGAATATGATTAAAATCGTCTTTAATATCTAAATCAAAGACTCTTAAATAAGTACATAGTTGTTTTATATGAGGAATTTTAAAAACATCGGATTCTAATACTGTTAATAAAGAAGCAGTTGTTGGTTCTAGATAATAAGCAAGCAGGTATTTAAGTTGCATAACAATATTACTTGCGCGATTATGAAAGAGTAAAGTATAAGGTATTTGATAACGATTGAATATTTGTTCGAAGAATGGTTGATATTCAAGATCTGCTAAAGTAATTGTAATGTCTTCACTTAATAATTCATGAGAAATAATATATTGTGCACAGGATTCAATCTCTTGGCGCATATTTGTACTGTGATAGAATTCAATCTGAGGCTTGATACCGTTATTTTCAATGATAGTTGCTCCATGACTAATTAGTTTAATAACACACTGTTTTGTATAGAAATCAAAATAAGTATCGATGATATAAAGATGATTACAGTTATTAGGGATGCTTAATAATTCATCTAAGATTATTTTTTCATCATCAATCGGTTGAGGAATTGGCATTAAGTACTCAAGAATCAATTTCATTTCTTTTTGCGCAATACTAGTAGTAGGAAGCATATCAACATCAATATTAAATTGTTTACATTCAAGAATAAAATCATAACATTCATTTAAAAAAGTAAGGGAAGATAACATATGTTTGTAAGTAGTTAATTCATTTATATGTTTCATTAGGATTTGATTATATTCAAAAATAGTAGTTTCTTTCGCAATTTTATCCGTGTTTTTTAAAGAATGAAGCCAACTTGTATAACTTAATATTTGAATATTTAAAAGTCCAGATTTATGAAAAAGCAGTTGCTTACGGATCGATGGATGAAGATAGGTAGGAGCAATAATGATTGAGCCAGATGGTAGTGAAGATAATGAGTTCATACTTGTTCCTCCAATTCGTATTTATAAACTAAATCTATTATACCTTTCCTAGCAATTAACTTCAATTTGTTATGGCAAGTAATGTGAAAATCAACATAAATTGTTTCTCTCGTAATCGTTTTTCTTTTTTCATATAACTATCAATCGAATCAAGAATTTGTTATAATTACGATGTTAATTATTAAGAAAATGAAAGGGATGAACCAATGAAGAAGTTTATAAATACAGGGTTAATGGTGTTGTTGTGTTTATCCTTATTAAGTGGTTGTAAGGTTGAAAGTGTTAAACAACATCAACAAGCAACCGGTGATATAAAACCTATTTCGTTAATTCAAAGTAATTTGGATGATGTGAAAAATAATGCTAAGTTAGGAGTAAAAACAATATCTGAGACAGATAGTACTAGTGAATCAAGCAAGGATAAGCCAGATAGCAAAGATGAAAAAAAGGAAACAGCAAATGTACCAAATCAAAGTAACCCAAATAATAAACCAAATGTAACACCTAGTATAAAACAGTTTGTAACGATTAGTATCGATGTAAAGACAATCTTAAATAATCGAGATAAATTAAAACCAGGCGTAGCCGAATTTGTCCCGGATAATGGAATTATTTTAGCGCCGATGCAGGTTGAAATAACAGGCAGTGAAACTGTTTTAGATATTTTAAAGAAAGTTACCAATGATTATCGAATCAAACTTGTCTTTCAAGGAAGTGGTGCAAGTTCTTATATTCAAGAAATTAGTAATATTAGAGAATTTGATTGTGGTCAATTAAGTGGATGGATGTATACAGTTAATGGTAGTTATGTAAATATGGCAAGTGGCGCAAAAATACCTACCAATGGTGATGTAGTTCGTTGGGTATATACATGTGATAATGGGCGAGATATTTAATAATGAATGAGTTTTCTAGATTACATCCACTTGTTTTATTTTCCTTTTTTTTAAGTGTTATTTTACTAACAATGATCCAAACACATCCTGTTTATATAATAATTTCATTATTTGCAGCTAAGTTATGTTTTTATAAAATGTTAGGTTTTAAAGCTTATTGTAAGAGAATGATGTACCATTTAATTATCTTCTTAATTGTAGGATTAAGTAACCCGATTTTTTCTCATCAGGGAGCTACGATTTTATTTTACTTGAATGATAATCCAATTACCCTAGAATCAATTATTTATGGTTTTGTGTTTGCAGCGATGTTAATAGCGGTATTAATATGGTGTGAAATACTTCAAAAGGTAATGAGTAGTGATAAGATAATGTATTTATTTTCAAAAAGTATTCCTGCCTTTGCGTTGATGTTTTCCATGACATTACGTTTTATCCCAAAGTTTTCTAAGCAATTAAAAGAGATACGAGATGCACAGAAATTATTAGGAAATGATATAAGTGAAGGTTCACTGATTCATCGTATTAAAAGTGGAGTACGAATTTTATCAATGTTGATTACCTATGCATTTGAAACGAGTGTGGATAGTGCAGATAGTATGAAAGCTAGAGGATATGGATTAAAACATCGAACTAGTTTTACTACTTATTCATTCACAAAGCGAGATTGTGTTTATTTAATTGGTTTAGGTACAATTGCCGTTTTTTGTTTTATTGCACTTAATAATCAATTTGGATTTTTTTATTATTATCCAAAGATTTCAACCTTAAGTATTCAAAGGTTGGATTTAATATTATATATTTTATATGCTTTATTATTTAATTTCGCATTTATTTATGAAAAAAGGGAGGAAGCAAAATGGAAATAGTAACGATTTCAGATTTGAGTTTTTCTTATCCCTTAAGTAATAATAAAATATTAAATGGAATGAATTTAAAGGTGAAACAAGGTGAGTTTTTATTATTATGTGGAAGTAGTGGTTGTGGTAAAACAACGTTGCTTAAATTATTAAAAAAAGAGTTACAACCTCATGGATTAAAGAGTGGTAACATCGCTTATTTGGGTTGTGAAATAGAAGAATTAGAGGACCGTATTTCGGCTTCACAAATTGGTTATGTATTTCAAAATCCAGCTCATCAAATCGTCTGTGACAAAGTGTGGCATGAACTTGCATTCGGCTTAGAAAATTTAGGAATGGATCAAAATCAAATTCGTTTGCGAGTTGGGGAAATGGCTAGTTTTTTTGGTTTACAAGATATTTTCTATCAAGATTGTGATACTTTATCTGGTGGACAAAAGCAGTTGTTGAATTTAGCTTCGATCTTGTGTATGCAACCAAAGTTGTTATTGTTAGATGAACCAACATCACAATTAGATCCGATTGCTGCACAAGCTTTTTTAAATACCTTAGCCCATATTCATGAAGAATTTGATACGACCATTATTTTAGTGGAGCATCGATTAGAACAGTTGTTTTCAATTGTTGATCGCGTTGGTGTGATTGATAAAGGAAGAATGATTGTTGATAGCGAACCACGTAATGTAAGTGATATGTTGAGTACTTATGATGCTCATCACCCAATGTTAGATGCACTTCCCATAGCAACTCGATTATATCGTGAATATCATTATAAAGAGGATATATGTCCGATTACAATTAGAGAAGGAAAGCAATATCTTAATGAACATTATCGCTTTGAAACTAGGAAGTTAGATAAGATAAAAGGTGAAGATACGCAGACTATATTATCGATGAATCATATATATTTCCGCTATGATCCATCCGGTATTGATGTTTTAAAAGATTTTTCTCTAGCTGTCCAAAAAGGTAAAATTCATTGTATTTTAGGTGGAAATGGTAGTGGTAAAACAACTATGTTGAAATGTGCTTTATCCTTATTAAAGATTCACCGTGGTAAAGTAGAAATAAAAGAAAATAGTAAATTAGGCTATATTCCACAGGATCCAACTTCTTTATTTGTCTGTGATAATGTAGAAGATGAATGTAAACAAGTTAATAAGGAAATAGATGATGTCGTTTCTCTGTTTCATTTAGAATCGCTTCTACAACAGCATCCCTATGATCTAAGTGGTGGCGAGCAACAGAAATTAGCACTTGCGAAGATTTATTTATATAATAGTGATATTTTATGTTTGGATGAGCCAACAAAGGGTTTAGATATGCATAGTCGAATTGAGTTAGGTAACTTATTAAGAAAATTATGTAAGGAAGGTAAAACGGTATTAATGGTGAGCCATGATATTGAGTTTGCGGCTCAATTTAGTGATGAGTGTTCGCTTGTTTTTGATGGAGATATTATTGCAAGCGGTGAACCAAATCAATTCTTCTCGCAAAACCGTTTTTATACAAGTGGTGCAGCAAAGCTTACAAGCGGTATATTTGAAAATGCTGTAACCGGTGAGGATGTGATGGAATTATGTCGATTGAATACTCGAATCGAAAAATCTTAAAAATATGTTTAATCTGGATTGTTATTCCTTTATGTGTATTAATCGGTATTGTATTATTTAATAATCGCAATTATCGGCTGATTTCTTTGTTCATGGCATGTTTTGGTTGTGTGCCTTTCTTTCTAAAATATGAAAGGAAGAAACCACAAGCGAGAGAGTTGGTATTTGTATCAATACTATGTGCATGTACGATTGTTTCAAGAGTTATCTTTTATCCAATTCCTGGCTTTAAACCAATGGCAGCCTTAACGATTATTTGTGGTATAGCATTTGGAAAAGAAGCGGGATTCATGAACGGAGCATTGAGTGCACTTATATCAAATGTATTTTTTGGACAGGGACCATGGACACCATTTCAAATGATTTCCTGGGGAATTATTGGTTACATCGCAGGTTATTTACAAGAGCATAATCGATTCAAACATAAATACTCTCTTTACCTTTATGGAATCTTTTCAGGATTATTATTTTCAGTAATTATGGATATATATAGTTCGATGGCGGTTGATAATGTTTTTAACTGGTCAAGATATATCGCAACAGCAATTTCTTCGTTACCTTCGATTATTATATATATGACTTCTGATGTCGTTTTCCTTTGGTTACTTACTAAACCGATGATGAAGAAATTAAATCGAATTAAAATTAAATACGGAATTATTGAATAGAATCTCTTCGAATGAGGAGATTTTTTAATATATAATCAGATATATGTAAAGACACTACCCAAGCTTATTCAAATGCAACCAGCAATCAGCCAAGTTAATATCGCGTAAGAATACAATATTTCAATTAATCGTACTAAATATTATTTGCATATGATGAAAAAGAAAGGATTCTTAAAAAGAGTTGGATCGAGTCAAAAAGGATATTGGTATGTTAAATATTGTATTTCATGATAATAAGAATATAAGAAGAAACCTCCACGCTGAGCGGTTTTTTGAAACTGTATTTGTTATTATATTATAATTAAATCGTTTATATGAACAAATAAATGATAATAATAACTTGAATATGTTCATATATAGTAGTAATATATCTTTTATAAACAAAGGAGATGTATTTATGGAACAGAAATTGTTATTAACTCCAGGGCCTTTATCAACTTCATTAACAGTTAAAGAATCTATGTTGTATGATTTAGGAACACGAGATAATGAATATGGAGATATCGTACAAGATACAAGATCAATGTTATTGGAAGTGGGACATGCTAGTCCAAATAATTATAGTGTAGTTTTACTTCAAGGAAGTGGAACTTATGCAGTAGAGAGTGTACTTACAAGTTATATATCAAAAGAGGATAAAGTATTAATTCTCGCAAATGGAGCTTATGGTAAGAGAATGGCTTTAATTTGTGATAAAGCTAATATTTGTCATGATATTATAAATTTTGATATGACGGCTTCTCTACCTTTGGATGAATTAACCCAATATATTGAAAAGGATGAATATACTCATGTAGCATTTATTCATATGGAAACAACGGCTGGAATTCAAAATAATTTAATTGAAATAAATAAGTTATGTAAGAAATATCATAAGAAAATAATTGTTGATGCAATGAGTTGTTTTGGTGGAGTAGATACTAACCTTGATGAGTTGAATCTTGATTTCTTAATCACTAGTTCTAATAAATGTCTACAAGGTGTACCAGGTCTTGGCATTATTTATGGATTACATTCAGCCTTTAAAGAATGCTGCGGTAATGCTCATTCTTTATCACTTGATTTATATGATCAATATAAAGAAATGGAAGACAAAGCAGGATCGTTTCGTTTTACCTCACCTACACATGTTTTATTAGCACTACATTGTGCTTTAAAAGAATTAGAGTTAGAAGGCGGTGTTAGTAAAAGAAGCGTTCGTTATGCAGAAAATGAAGTGTTTATTAAAAATGAAATGATGAAAAGAGGCTTTAAGGTTTTAGTAAAAGACAGTGATCAATCAAATATAATCACAACTTTTATGATTCCGGATGGTTTTAATTTTGAAGGTTTTTATGATTATTTAAAAGCAAGAAACTTTCTTCTTTATTCAGGTAAACTTCCTGGTATTCAAGCTTTTAGAATTGGCAATATAGGAGAAATATATTTAGCGGATTGTGAAAGATTAATGAGTGTAGTGGATGAGTATTTAAAGGAGAATTGCTTATGCAAATAGAATTATTTATGAACTATGTAAGTCAATTGGGAGTGCACACGATAAGTGGAGTTCCTGATTCACAGTTAAAAGTATTATGTGATTATTTAAATGAAAATAAAGAAATGCCATTTGTACATCATGTCGCTTGTAATGAAGGAAATGCAATTGGTATTGCTGCAGGAAGTTATCTTGCAACTGGTAAACCGGCTATGGTTTATATGCAGAATAGTGGAATTGGTAATATTATAAATCCACTTGCTTCTTTAACTCATGCCGATGTTTATGATATCCCGGTTTTATTAGTAGTTGGATGGCGTGGTGAACCAGGCATTCATGATGAACCACAACATGTGTTTCAAGGTAAGGTAACAATTAAATTGTTAGAAGATATGGATGTGAAAACATTTGAAATATCAAAGGACAGTGATGAAGTTTCTTTAAGTAATATGTTTAAGGAAATTGATCAATTATTAAAAGATAATATGAAAGTAGCAATTGTTGTTCATAAAGGATGTTTTGAAGGAAATAAAACAAAGTATAAGAATAACTATTTATTTACTAGAGAAAATGCGATTGCTTGTATATTAAAAGCGATTGATTCAAAGGATAAAGTATTCTCTACAACCGGTAAAATATCACGTGAAGTTTATGAATGTGCAAATAGTATTTTAGGCAATCATAAACAAATGTTTTTAACGGTAGGGTCAATGGGTCATACCTCGATGATTGCTTATGGGTATGCTTGTGAAAAGCCACAAACAAGAGTGTGGTGTATGGATGGTGATGGAGCTGTTTGTATGCATATGGGTGGCTTGGCTTTCTTAGGTAATGAAAAACCAAGTAATATGATTCACATTGTTTTAAATAATGAAGCACATGAATCCGTAGGTGGAATGCCGACAAGTGCTGTTGGTATATCTTATAGTGAAATAGCTAAGACTTGTGGATACTCGTTTAGTATAAAAGTAAGCAGTGAAGAAGAACTAATAGATGCGCTTAATGTTGTGAAAGAGAATCATCAATTATCAATGATTGAAGTACTAGTAGCATTAGGCTCAAGAGATGATTTAGGGAGACCAAAAGAGACACCAAAAGAGAACAAAGAAATGTTCATGGGAGAAAATTAGATGAAAAAAGTATATATATGTTTTAGTACGGATGTAATGCATGTTGGACATTTAAATATTATAAAAAAAGCAAGGGAATATGGAATGGTAGTTGCAGGAGTGTTAAGTGATGAAGCAAGTGTTTGCTTTGATCGTTTTCCTACTATATCATTTGAAGAACGTTTTAATATGATTAAAAATACAACAGGCATTGATGAAGTTATTGTTCAGAAAACAGTAAGTTATAAAGATGTATTAAATGAAATAAAACCTGATTATGTTATCCACGGGGATGATTGGCGAGATAATGCTTTATCGAAAATTCGTGAGGAAGTAATTGAATGCATATCTGCGTGGGGTGGTGAGCTAATTGAAGTTCCATATACTTATAATGCGAATGTACAAAAGATTGATCGTAACGTACGGGCTAAGCTTGCTATGCCAGAATTTCGTCGTAAAAGATTACGTCAGTTATTAAATATGCGACCAGTTGTAAAAGCAATTGAAGTTCATAGTGGATTAACTGGTTTGATTGCAGAGAAAACGATTGTTCAACAGGATGGTGAATTGGATCAATTTGATGCAATGTGGATATCTTCTCTTTGTGATTCAACCGCTAAAGGTAAGCCAGATATCGAATTAGTTGATATGACTTCAAGACTTCGTACTGTAGAAGATGTTATGGAAGTAACGACTAAGCCAATCATTTTAGATGGTGATACGGGTGGACTTAGTGAGCACTTTGTATATAATATTAAAACACTTGAAAGAATGGGTGTAAGTGCTGTTATTATTGAAGATAAAACGGGATTAAAAAAGAATTCTTTGTTTGGAAATGAAGTAGCACAAACTCAAGATTCTATTGAAAATTTCTGTGAAAAAATTAGTGCTGGTAAGAATGCGCTAAGAACAGAAGAATTTATGTTAATCGCAAGAATTGAAAGTTTAATTCTTGATAAGAGAGAAGAAGATGCCCTAAAACGTGCTTTTGCTTATGTGAAAGCAGGAGCGGATGGGATTATGATTCATTCTCGTAAAAAAGAAGCAGATGAAATTTTCTCTTTCTGTGATGCATTTCGTAAAGAAGATAAAACAACACCGATTGTAGTAGTTCCTACTTCATTTAATTCTGTTTATGAAAGTGAATTTGCACAGCATGGAATTAATATTGTTATCTATGCAAATCAGTTAACAAGAAGTGCATTTCCTGCGATGCAAAGCACAGCAGAAAACATCTTGAAACATCATCGTGCAAAAGAGGTAGATGAAACATTGATGTCAATTAAGAATATTATTACATTAATTGATGAAGATTAAAATATTAGTGAAAGATATGTGAGAGCATATCTTTTTACTTATTTACTTTACCAGGAAATAAGGCTAAACTAATAGGGCATACATTAGGAAGGTATTTAAGATGATTGAAAAATTATGGAATCAATATAAAGAAGTAATCATGTATTTAGTATTTGGAGTACTCACAACAGCGGTTAATATTATTGTTTATTATGTTGGTGATAGTGTTTTACACCTACACTATTTGATTGCGAATGCGATAGCATGGGTATTAGCAGTTTTATTTGCTTATGAAACCAATCGCCGTTGGGTATTTAATAATGGAGATAAAAAGCAAGGTGGAAAGTTTAAGGAATTTACAATGTTTGTAAGTTGCCGTTTATTTTCCGGTGCATGTGATATGGGTATTATGTTTGTAGGAATTGACCTATTAGTTATGAATGGATTGTTTGTAAAGATTCTTGCGAATGTATTTGTTGTTGTGATTAATTATGTATTTTCTAAATTTATTATTTTCAAAAATTAGAAGAATTTATTGTATCAAATCTTTATAAAATCAACAAAAATATAAAAAAGTGTGATTATAATCACATAAATATATATAAAAATGTGGGGAATATCACTTTATTATACGTTTTAATCATAGTATATATAATTAAATGAACAAGAAAGTACGTTATTTTGTAGTTTATCATACAAATAACGTATTTCTTTCTTTATATTGTTCAAATAGTATGATATTATTACGATTATGAACAAGGAGTGATGATGTGAAGAAATTATTAATGGTTGCGGTTGTTATTACAGCTTTGTTAGTATTCGCTACTCAAAAACAAGAAGAAGATACAATTATTATATATTCAAGCTTAGAACAGTTTCGTAATGATGAATTACAGAAGCAATTGAATCAACGATATAAGGATTTTAAAGTTTTTGTTATGTATATGCCTACGGCTAAAGCGGCCGCAAAAATAAGTGTAGAAAAAACAAATAGTGATGCAGATATAGTGGTTGGTCTTGAAACCGCTTATCTTGAGAAGATTAAAGATAGTTTGGCAGTAGTTGAACCTTATTCTAAATTAGATTACTTAGATGATGTGTCTCATCATGATAATCGCTATGTAATATGGGAAAGACAAGCCGGTAGTATGATTGTTAATAATGACATATTAAAGAAACATCATCTTCAAGCACCAAAAACTTACGAAGACTTATTAAAACCGGAATATAAGGGATTAGTAGCAATGCCAGATCCAAAGAGTTCAGGAACAGGTTATTTCTTTTATAAAAACTTAGTTAATAATTGGGGAGAAGAGAAAACGATTGAATACATTGATAAGTTGTCTAAGAATATTAAACAATTTACAGAATCAGGTTCAGGTCCCGTTAAAATGTTAATTCAAGGTGAAATTGCGGTTGGTTTAGGACTAACCTTTCAGGGTGTAAATGAACTAAATAATGGTAATCCATTTACATTAAGTGAACCAGAGTTTGGTTCTCCTTATTCTTTAACTGGTACAAGTATGATCAAAGGTAGAGAAAAGGATGAACGGATTAAAGATGTGTTTGATTTTATTATCAATGATTTCCTAATTTATGATAAAGAGAACTTTTCACCAGAAACAATCTATAAAAACCAAATAAATAAAATGGATCATTATCCTAATTGGACTTTTGGTGATATGCATGGCATTGCCGATATTAAAGAAAAAGAGAGGTTACTAAGTATATGGAAATATTAGAAAATGTTCCTTTAAAACTTATTGTAAAGGATTTATATAAAAACTATGAAAATAAAGATGTCTTAAAACATATATCATTTGATGTTCGTCAAGGAGAGTTTTTATCTGTTTTAGGTCCAAGTGGTTGTGGTAAAACAACGCTATTAAGAATCTTAATTGGATTAGAGAAACAAGATAGTGGAGAAATTATCAAAGAAGGAAGAGATATTAGCGATCTTTCCCCTGATCAAAGAGGAATGGGAATTGTTTTTCAGAACTATGCGTTATTTCCTAATATGAGTGTACTTCAGAATGTAGAATATGCATTAAAGTTAAAAAAAGAAACAGCAAAGCAAGCAACTGAAATTGCGAAAAGAACTTTAGATTTAATTGGGATGAGTGATCAACTAGATAAGAAACCAAGACAGTTATCAGGCGGACAACAGCAACGGGTTGCGATTGCAAGAACCTTGGCTACTAATCCTGATATTATCTTATTAGATGAACCAATTAGTGCACTTGATGTATCAATGCGTGAAGTAATGAAACGTGAATTGAAAGATATTCAAAAGAAGTTTGATGCGACGATGATTTTTATTACGCATGAACAAGAAGAAGCGTTTTATTTATCTGACCGGATTATGATTATGAGTGAAGGTAACATTGAACAACTTGATACACCACGTAATATATATGATCATCCAGCAAATCAATATGTAAGTGATTTTGTGATTAATCATTTAGATCAAAAATTGGAATCATTATTAAAGTGTACAGGAAAAGATCACTATGAGAAATAAAGGTGCAAAAAGTTTAAAGTTGCTCGTTGGTATTTTTCTTACGATTACCGTTATATTTCCATTGGCAACTTTATTGCTTAATATAAATGTAGCAGATATTCATGATATTGTATCTTCGCCACAATTTTGGCCAATGGTAGCAAATTCTTTAATTGCGACTATTATAGCAACGATTATATCAGTTTCATTAGCAATGGTTCTTGCTTGGTGTATGAATCGTACAAAGATGAAATATCGTTCTATTTTCTCGGTACTGTTTACGTTACCGATGTTGATACCAAGTATTTCTCATGGTATGGGGCTTGTATTATTATTTGGTGATAATGGTTTATTAACGAATTTATTAGGAATCAATATTCATTTATATGGATTGGTAGGAATCGTTATTGGTTCGATTTTATATAGCTTTCCAGTTGCTTTCTTAATGTTGACAGATATCTTTCGTTATGAAGATTATACGACGTATGAAGCAAGTAGTGTGTTAGGTTTAAATAAGTTTCAACAGTTCATTACAATAACCTTACCAAACATGAAGAAACCATTAATTTCAGTTGTCTTTGCGACCTTTACGATGATCTTTACCGATTATGGTGTTCCGCTTGCTGTAGGTGGTAAAATGATGACATTACCAGTTTATATGTATCGTGAAGTAATTGGTTTATTGGATTTTTCTAAAGGAGCAATTATCGGTGTATTATTATTAATTCCGGCAGTTATTGCTTTCATTCTTGATTTAAAAAATGATGATGGTGGTAATGCTAGTACGGTAACAAAAGAATATATTATTAAAAAGAATAAAAAAAGAGATATCTTATCTTATGTATTTTGTATTACTACCGTAATTTTAGTTTCTTTACCAATTGTTGCTTTTCTATATTTAAGTGTAGTAAAACAATATCCAATTGATATGAGTTTCTCACTCGTTAATATACAAAAAGCATTTGAATTAGGTGTAGGAATGCATTTAATTAGTTCACTTGCGATTGCCATGTTAACTTCTTTAATTGGAATTTGTATAACTTATTTCACGGCATTTTTAACCGCAAGATCAAAGAAGACTTTTTCTAATATGACATTACATTTAATTTCGATTGTTTCACTCGCAATACCTGGTGTTGTATTAGGTTTATCTTATGTGTTGTTCTTTAAAGGTAGTATTATATATGGAACAATTATGATGCTAGTATTAGTTAATATTATTCACTTTTTCGCTTCTCCTTATTTATTAGCATATAATTCATTGAGTAAATTCAATGAGAATTTAGAAGATGTTAGTGCAACCTTAGGCATCAGTAAAATGAGAATGTTATTTGATGTTTATATTCCATGTACAAAAGAAACAATGATTGAAATATTCTCTTATATGTTTGTGAATGCGATGGTAACTATTTCAGCTGTTTCTTTCCTTGCAAACTTTAAAAACATGCCGCTTGCTTTACTAATTCCGCAATTTGATTCACAATCATTAATTGAAGCAACTGCATTTATATCAATTATTATTTTAGTTATTAATAGTTTAATGAAAACATTTATTTTTATCTTAAAAAGAAATATAAGAAAACAGGAGGTCCTTTAGGATGAACTTAACGTATAATCAATTTGAAATATTAGTTGCAATTGAACAACGACAGAATGAGAAACTAACGCAACGTACTTTAGCGAAACAAACTTATGTTTCTTTAGGGATTGTGAATAAAGTGATGGAAGAATTAAGTGATTTAGAACTTATTACTTTAAAGAATAATTCAACTTATGAGTTAACCCTTAAAGGGTATGAATGGTTAGAACCGCATCGTGTAAAACGTGCTATCTTTATTGCGGCAGGATTTGGATCAAGACTAGTTCCAATTACTTTAAACACACCAAAACCATTAATACGAGTTCATGGTAAGTTAATTATTGAAACCCTGTTAGATGCAGTGATAGAAGCTGGTATTAAAGATATAACGATTGTTCGTGGTTATTTAGCGGATCAATTTGATGTGTTATTAAAGAAATATCCAATGATTAAATTTATTACGAATCCTATTTATAATGAATCAAATAATATAAGTAGTTTAATGCAAGTGAAAGATAACTTAGAAAATGCCTATGTATTAGAAAGTGATTTATTATTATCAAATCCAAGAATTATTCGTAAATACGAATATACATCGAATTACTTAGGGATTAAAATGGATGTAACAGATGATTGGTGTTTTACTCTAAAAAAAGGAATTATATCAAAGATGAGTGTTGGTGGAGAAAATGTATTTCAAATGGTAGGTATTTCTTATTGGAATAAAGAAGATGGAAAGAAACTAGCAACCCATATTGAAAAGGTGTTTAAAAAACCAGGTGGAAAAGAATGTTATTGGGATGAGGTTGCTTGTAAGGATTATATAGGTGATTATAAAGTAATGGTAAGACAATGTGAGAAAGAAGATATTGTGGAAATTGATACTTTTAATGAATTAAAACAAATTGATAAAGTATATGATATATAAGTGAATATTTCTTAATTGAAATATTCTTTTTATTTAAATATATATCTTCTTATGTTTGATTAACAAATCATATCGTGGTATTATGTACTGGTAATCAAACATAAGGGATGATAATATGGCGAAAAAGACAGTAAGGATTTTACCTCGAAGTGAAAAAATTCTCTCTAGGATGGGAGAACAAATAAAACTTGCTAGACTGAGAAGAAATTTATCAGTTGTTTTAGTAGCGGAAAGAGCAGGTATTAGCAGATCAACGCTTTGGAATGTAGAAAAAGGGAATGCATCTGTTTCAATTGGTACTTATGCTGCAGTATTACACGCATTAAATGGTCTGGATGAAGATTTATTATTAGTTGCGAAAGATGATGAACTTGGTAGAAAACTACAAGATTTGAATATTGTGACAAAGAAAAGAATTAATTAAGGGGGGAATGATAATGAGTAAAAATAGAATTATATTTATTTTCTTGTATAATAGGTGATATGGGAGGAGTGTGTAATTATGATTGGTAATCTAAAATAAGGTGGGGTATACAAACTACGGGGTATAGAATAACGTAGGGTGAATCGTCCCCCACAAACTGT
>JAVWEY010000022.1:0-27051 GCA_036641395.1 Erysipelotrichaceae bacterium | reverse complement strand
CTAGAAACATTACGTTCATGATCATGAGTACTAAATGAGGGGATAGTTTTTCAGATAAATATTTCATGTGCAATGTTTCCTTTCCTTGGAAGTGTCAAATCTCATCGCAATCGAGATGGGTAATCGCCTTGATTTCAGTTGCTCGATTGCTCTCAGAGAACATAATTACAGGTTATTTCTTCGTAACTCTTGATTTATTTATGTATATTTGCTAAGATATACCCATAGGACGACTTTATTAAAAGGACGTGCTTAAAAATCAAGAATTGATTAACAATCCAAATTTTTGAAGCTTTTATCCAAATTTTTGAAGCTTTTATCCAAATTTTTGAAGCTTTTATTCAAAATTTTATTTCTTAATTCAAAATTTTATTTCTTTGAATCTTTGAATCTTTGTTAATCCTTTAAACAAATATTGACAGTATTTGCTTAATTGTCTTGTTTTGCTCGTATCTATCACCTTTGCGGTGCTAGATTTTTTTTATTCTTTTTTTCGCCGCCCATCTGGTGATCTAACTTTTATACCTGGTGGTAAGGGTGTTAGCATCTCAAGAAGCGTTGTATCAAATACTCTCGCCATTTGTTCAATCGTTTCTATTGATAATCCATTTTTCTCTACATTAAGCATGTAAGATGCTCTTTGTTGTGGTACTCCAAGTGATTCAGCTAACTGTGAGATATTCATTCCCTTCTTCTCCATATAATAATATATACGTTGGAATACTACCCTTTTGTTTTCTACTTGCATTTGCATCACCTCCTAAAAACAAAAAGTTTCTAGACAAATATAGCTGTCTAGAAACTTAATTGACTCATTGGCGGAGAGCATGAGATTCGAACTCACGGTAGCTTTCACTACGCCACCTTTCCAAGATGGTGCCTTAAACCGCTCGGCCAACTCTCCAAGAGTACTTCTCTATTTTATAGGATTTGATATATTTGTCAAATCATTTATCAAAAATATTTAATCACAATTTGATTGTATTAAAGGGGTCTATCGTTTTGAATCAAAATAGTGAAATATATTTTTGATTGGTATAGACAACCTTAACTAAGAAATGTTATAATAATCAAGCGCTAAGTTCCTTATCGCAAATAAACGGTCCGCTAGCTCATTTGGCTAGAGCATTCGACTCTTAATCGAAGGGTGCTGGGTTCGACCCCCAGGCGGACCACCAATAAAACAATAACACTTCTTAAAAGGAGTGTTTTTTTATAATGTATAAAATGGTCTTTGGTAGTCCTGTTTATAATCTTTCTTTCTTTTGACTTGATTTTGACTAGGTAGATGAATTTGATTATAGTTAACTTTATGAATCATCTTTAAATAATCGGCAACCATCGCAATAAATTCAGAATTCGTTGGTTTTGCCTTTTCTGGAGATACACTATAAGCAAATATCTCATCAATTACTTTAATATTACCTCGACTCCATGCAAGTTCAATTGCATGACGTATTGACCGCTCTACTCTAGAAGGCGTTGTTTGATACTTTCTCGCAATGCAAGGATAAAGTATTTTAGTAATTTGTCCTAAGTAATTCTGATCAAAAGAAGTCTTTAAGATTGCTGCCCTTAAATATTCATAACCCTTCACATTTGCTGGCATTCCAATTTCATGTAGAATCTTTGTTATTTCATTTTCAATTCCACTCATCCACTCGTTATCTTGCTGCGATTCATTTCGTCTTATAAAAGAATCATAGTCATTCATCATGGGTGCTTCTAGTCCGACAAGCAAGTTTAACTTTGAAACTAATTCACTTGTTAAAAAAGGCTTCATTAATACATAATCAACATGATAAGTAGTCACTTCCCTCGCCAGTACTTCACTCATAAATGGAGTAAGGCAAATAATATGCTTAATTATAATGTGATGATTCACTAATTCCTTTAAAACTTGAATACCATCCATATTTGGCATTAGTAAATCTAAAATTAATATTTCAACTTCTTTGTTTGATAATTTTTCAATACAACTTTCCCCACAATTTGCACTACCTACAACTTCATAACTTTCACTTTTTGATAAAATTGAATTCAATCTTTCTACTATTTCTTGATTATCATCTGCAATAAAAACCTTAATCAATTTTTTCATGTTCATCCCTCCACGTAATCTAATTATAGCGATAATTACCTTACTTTTGTGTAATATAAGTGTTATTGTTAGGTTAATTATAAGAAAAAATGTAAAAATAAGATTTTTATATTAAATAAGATTTTAAAGATTACATAAACATGAATATGGTCGAAATAGGTCGAAAAAAAGTTCCACTTATTTAAAGTGAAACTTGTGTTAGTGCTTCAAACCACAGCTTAAATATTTGCTTTTCTTTCATTGAACGATTCGCATTACTAGTACTTGGTAAATATAAACATTCAACTAATAAATCAGGAAAATATCTTTGGTATAAATCATAACTTTTACGTCCATTACAAATAACGATTTGAATACTTGGATATTTCTTTAATAAATATTCAATATCATTTACCTTTTCATCTTTAATATTAGAATCTAAAGAACCTTCACGATGACATTGAGCAATTACATCCCATAATATAAGATGATGATCTAATATACATTGTTTCTTTTCTTCATAATTATGAAACTCACAGTGAAAATATTGAGCCATAATTCGCCAAAAGCGATTATAAGCAAACCCATAATATTCTTGTTTATCTAAAGAAGTAACACTTGGCATTGATCCTAAAATTAATATCTTTGGATCATTTGCGATTATCGCAGGAAAGCCTTTAAGCAACTTCTTCACCAATTAAATCATGTGGTAATACACTGCTTACTTTAACCTTCACAAACGTACCAAATTCAATGGCGCGATTTGAGGTAAAGATAACCATGCCATCGACTCCATCAGGTGCACTGCTTGTTCCTCGACCACGATATTTACCACTTAAACCTTCTTGAGATTCAACTAATACCTCAATTACTTCACCAATCATTTTTTCATTATTTGCGAGTGCAATTTCGGTTTGACGTTTCATTAAGTAATTTAAGCGTTGTTCTTTTACTTCATCACTAATTTGATCTCCCATATCAAAGGCAGGAGTATCTTCTTCAAGTGAATAAGGAAAAGCACCAAGACGATCCCAGTGAATTGCTTCCACAAAATTCATTAAATCATTAAATTTATCTTCATCTTCATGAGGAAACCCAACAATGAATGTTGTTCTAAGCGTTGGATATTTAAATGTCTTTCTGATTAATGCGATTGTTTTCTTTACATCTTGAATTGTTCCACGGCGATTCATTAGCGTTAACATTTCATCATTACCATGTTGCATTGGTATATCAAAATAAGGTAACACTTTATCTAATTTAGCCATTCCAATAATTAATTCATCATCAATTTCATCTGGGTACATATATAAAATACGAATCCAATGAAACCCATCTATTTTTTGTAATTCTTGAAGTAAATCTAATAAAGCGTGTTTCCCATATATATCAACACCATATTTCGTTGTATCTTGAGCAATTAAGACAAGTTCCTTAACTCCGCGATTCGCTAATAACTTCGCTTCTTCGATTAATAGTTCCATTTTAACCGATACATTTCCACCTCGAATTAAGGGAATAGCACAATAAGTACAACGATTTGAACAACCTTCGGCAATCTTTAAATAAGCAGTCCATGGTTTACTAGAAACAGCTCGTTCACTTTTCCCATAAGATATCAAGTTCTTATCATTCAATAAAGTTCCTAGAATCTCATGTAGATGAGGATATTCATCGATACCGATAACAGCATCAATTTCTGGCATATCTTTCTCTAGGTCATGTTTATATCGCTGTGCAAGACAGCCAACAACAATTAACTTCTTACAATTTTTTTCTTTGTATTTTGCCATTTTTAATATCGTTGCGATTGCTTCTTCTTTCGCAGAATTAATAAAGCCACATGTATTAATGATAATCGCATCAGCATCTGCTGCATCACTCACAAATTCATGATGATTATTACTTAACATTCCCATCATTTTCTCTGAATCAACTAGATTCTTACTACAACCTAATGATATAAATCCTATTTTCATATCCTTCACCTCTAAGCCATATAAATATAACATGAATCAAAAGAATTAAAAAGTTATTTCGATGATCAATTTCATTGATAAACATTTAACCCTTAATTACTTGTCTTAATTTTAAGAATGAAACAAGTAAAGAAATGATATCTTTTTTAATACAAAACGATATAGATAAAAATAACAATTGACAAAAACACCTAATTTAGCATAGAATAACTACATTGCTTAAAATTAGTGAGATCACCACTTTGAAAAAAATCAGAGTGGTTTTTTTTATGAAAGGAGTACCGACTTATGTTTAAACAACAATGTATTACATTATTTCAAGATAAAAAGTTCTATAAAATAATGATTGTTTTAGTCATACCGATTATTATTCAAAACCTATTAGTTTCTTCCTTAAATATGGTTGACACATTAATGATTGGCGCTTTAGGAGAGAACGAAATTGCTGCCGTTGGTATTGCCAATCAGTTTTTCTTCCTTTATAACTTAGTTATTGTTGGCGTATCCGCAGGTTGTAGTATGTTTATTTCACAGTATTGGGGTGCAAAAGACGTTGATGATATCCATAAAACAGTTGGTGTTGGCGTTATATCCGCAAGCATTGCTGCTTTAATTTTCACTCTAGTTGCCCTATTATTTCCACGAAGTGTTATTTCATTATTCACGAAAGACAGCTATGTTATTGAATTAAGTGTTCAATATCTATATGTTGTTTGTATCTCTTATATCTTTACTGCAATTTCGGTTGTCTTTGCCAGTGCCTTAAGAAGTACCGGAAATGCCCGTCTACCGATGATTGTAAGCTTCCTTGCGATATTATGTAATGCTTTCTTAAATTACATCTTTATCTTTGGTTATGGCCCCATCCCCGCAATGGGCGTTAAAGGTGCTGCTCTGGCAACAACAATTGCCCGCATATTAGAGTGTATTATTCTACTCTTTTTCTCACTACGAAAAACTTCGATTTTATATGGTACATGGTCTCATTACTTTACCTTTACCAAAGCATTCTTCCTTAAAATTCAAAGTAGTGTCATTCCCGTAATATTAAATGAAGGCTGTTGGGGAATGGGTACGATTCTTTATACGATGGCTTATGGACAAATTGGTACCAAAGCAATTGCCGCAACGCAAATTACCAACACGATTACCAATATCTTTATGGTATTATGCTTCTCTATGTCAAGTGCTGCTTTAGTTATGATTGGTAATCAAATCGGTGCTAAGAATAAAGAAAATACGATTGCTTATGCCTATAAATTTACCATTCTTGCTTTCTTATTAGGTATTCTATTAGGCATTAGTATGATCTTCTTTGCTCCTTCGATTATTTCAATCTTTAATGTATCAACACAAGTTCATAATAGTTCCATATTAATCTTACGAATCTTCTCCTTTATGGCACCAGTTCGTGTCCTTACCGTTATCTTAATTGTCGGCATCTTTCGAGGTGGTGGAGATGCGAAATTCGCATTAAAGATTGAAGCCTTCACAATGTGGTTTATCGGTGTTCCTTTGGCCTTTCTTGGGGCGATGTATTTCCACTTTGATGTGGAAATTGTTGCCGCTATGGTTACCATTGAAGAAATTGTGAAGTTATGTATTTGTATCCCTCGTTTAAAATCAAAAAAATGGATTCACGATTTAACTACAGCTTAAAAAACAACTTCGCATATGAAGTTGTTTTCTTTATTCAAATCTCAAGCGCACCATTTTGTATTTTATAAAATGGAAGAAATGAACGCTTGAATATCCTTCTTGCTTATATTCTTAAAACTAATTTGATATCGATATTGATCATCTTTGAATACCGCACTGACATACTCATCCTCTTTAATTCTTGTTTCATATAAATCAATGGATTGTTTTTTATTAATATTTACCATTTGTCCAAAACAAGAAGGTGTTCTTTTATCTTCCACTAGTAGTGTAATTTCTTTATTTATAACTTCTGATGAATCCTTAGATTCAAGTTGATTACGATAAGTTAATGATAAATTAGCTCCATATTCTTTTTGCTTTGTTTCATTATTATAAATATATCCATATTGTTCATCCTTATAATTCAATTCACTTGAAACATTTATTTGAGTTAGAAAAGGAAAATAAACAATCGCATCTTTATAATCGATGGCTTCATAAAATAAGACTACATCATTTGTCTTTGTATTCCCTGTTTCAAATGTAGCTAATTCTCCTTCTTTGTCGTGATAATTAAATACAAATTCTTTCTCAATTTCTTTAGGTTCATTAAATGAATGCACTAAAGGAATACTAAACATAAAAACAAATAAGCAACATACAGCGAATGCAACTCGTTTAAATATAAATCCTCTTGGTTTAACACGTTGATTCATCAATGCTTTTGTTTGATTGACTAATCCTTGAGGTACTTCAATTTCTTCATTCACTTTTTTATAATCTTTCATCAAAACCATCCTCCTTCATATATTCTTTAAGTAATACTCGTGCTCTTTTTAATTGTGAGCGAATTGTAGTTTCTTTTATTTTTAAAAATTCACTTATTTCTTTTGACGATAATTCTTCATAGTAAAACAAATGAATCACCAAACGATATTTTCTTGGCAACTTCAAAACATAATAATAAATATAATTCTCTGCTTTATTATTATCGGCAAAATCCATTAAAATAGGAACTTCTCTTTTCATATAAGTTTGAGTAAAATAAGACCGAGAACAATTAATTGTTACTTTTATAAACCAACCTTTACGATGATCTTCATTTTCAAATTTTTTCTTATTCCTTATATAACGTAAAAACACATCTTGAAAGACATCCTGGGCCACACTTTCATTACGCACTTGTGAACAGGCAAGTTTATAAACCAAATCTTTATAGTAATCTACCACTTCTTCATGATTTAAATCCAGCAGTTCCAACACATCAATCACCAACGTCCTTTCATCTATTATACCTTTCAACTTCATAAAATGTTGCGTAAAAAAAGTTAATGATTAAAATCTCATTAACTATTTTCTTATTATTTACGAATTATTTTCATAAATTGAATTAAAATTGTCGGAATAAATGCAAGTCCATAAATCATAAAGATTGAATTCCAAGTAATCGTTGTTACTGAAAACCAAGAATGAAGTTGTGGAACTAGTAGAATTGCATTTAGGAAGATAAAGCCAACAATGAAGGCATAAATACTATACATATTAGAGAATAAACCAATCTTAAAAATTGATTGTTTACTACGACAATTAAAACCATGGAATAAACGTGAGAGACAAAGGGTTGAAAATGCCATCGTAGTTGCGACTGGATAAGCGATTCTTAATCCAACAAAATAAGCAATCATCGTTACAATTGCAATTAAGATACCTTCAAAACCCATCTCAACCATCATCGAACGATTCAGTATTCCTTCTTTCATACTACGTGGTTTTTCTTTTAAAATATCATGTTTTGTTTTTTCCATACCAATCGCAATTGCAGGAAGTGAATCTGTAACTAAATTAATAAATAATAAATGAACGGGTAAGAAAGGAACTTGCATTCCTAATAAAGATGCTGCCAATACACAAATGATACCTGATAAATTTCCAGATAACAAATATTTAATTGCATTGCGAATATTCGCATAAATGTTACGTCCAGTAGCTACTGCTTTTACAATCGTTGCAAAGTTATCATCCGTTAAAATCATACTAGCAGCATCTTTCGATACTTCCGTACCAGTGATTCCCATTGCAATACCAATATCAGCTTTTTTAAGAGCCGGAGCATCATTAACCCCATCTCCTGTCATCGCAACTACATGGCCTTTATTTTGCCATGCATTTACAATTCTTATTTTATGTTCAGGCGCAACACGAGCATAAACACTGATATGTTCTAAGCGACGATTTAATTCTTCTTCACTCATCTCCATCAGTTCAGCTCCATCAATACATTCATCTCCATCCTGATAAATGCCAATATGTTTCGCAATACTGACTGCGGTTACTTTATGATCACCAGTTATCATAATTGCTTTTATACTAGCACCACGACAATCCTCTACCGCCATAGAACTTTCAACACGAGGCGGATCCATTAAAGATATTAAGCCTAAGAACGTTAAATCCTGTTCATCTTTAATCTCTAATTGGTCCTGTTTTACTTTTTTAAATGCGAAACCTAAAACCCGTAATCCTTCTTGGGCAAATACTGTATTTTGAGCAAGTACCATTTTTTTATCTTTATCGTTAATTAAACGGATTTCATCTTTACACTGAATGTACTTACATTTCTTTAATAACTCATCACAAGCACCTTTACTAAGAATCGTATTTTCATTATCAATGAGTTGTAAGGTAGACATAACTTTACGTTCACTATCAAATGGATTCTCATCTAGTCGTTTATACTTCTCTCTTGTTTCTAACTCATCAATGGAATAACGTTCAAGTAGATCAACTAAAGCAAGTTCAGTAGGATCCCCTAATCGTTGATCAACCGTTGTGATGGAATCATTACATAAAGCAAAAGCTAACATTAAGTGACGATCTAATAATATATTTTCATCCAAACCTGAAGCATCAACAATTTCATGATTTCGATAAACATGTTGTGCGCTCATTTTATTCTGGGTTAATGTTCCAGTTTTATCCGAACAGATAATAGAAACACTACCAAGTGATTCTACCGAATTAATATTCTTAATAATCGCATTTTCTTTTGCCATTTTCTGAGTTCCAATTGCTAGTACAATCGTAACAATGGATGCTAAAGCTTCAGGAATAGCAGCTACTGCTAAGGCTACCGCAAACATTAAAGCATCAAGAGTATCAACCCCTTGATAAATACTTAAAGCAAATACAATCGCACAAATGACAAGAATCGCAATTGATAATTTCTTTGAAAAATCATCCAGACTTCTTTGAAGTGGTGTTTTACGTTGTTTCGTCGTGTTCATCAATTGAGCAATCTTACCAATCTCGGTGTTCATGCCAATCGCCGTAATCACTACCTGCGCTCTACCATAGGTAACAAGTCCACTAGAAAATACCATATTGAGTTGATCGCCAATTCCACATTGTCCTTCAATTACATCACTATGCTTTTCAACACTTAGCGCCTCTCCTGTTAGAGCACTTTCATTCACTTGTAAGGAATGAGCTGAAATAATACGACCATCACTAGCAACTACATCTCCTGCTTCAAGTAATAAAATATCACCTACTGTAAGTTCACTAGAATCAATTTCAATCGTTTCATTATTACGAACAACACGAGCTCTTGGAATCGATAGTTTCTTTAATGAATCAAGTGATTTCTGCGCTTTTACGGTTTGAACACAGCCTAAGATTGCATTGACTGTTATCACAAACAAGATAACAATCGTACTTTCTTTCTCACCACTTGCAAGTGATACAAGGGCGGCAATGATTAGAATAATAACTAATAGATCTTTAAACTGTGATAAAAATATTGAAAGAATACCTTGTTGTTTTTCTTCTTCTAAAGAATTAGGACCATACTTCTCATTACGAAGTTTAATTTCGTCCTGGCTTAGACCATTGCTTGTAACATTAAGTTCTTTTAATACTTCTTCTTTTTCAATTTGATAAAATGGTTTCATCTTTCTACCTCACTTATAATTTGTACCTTTTATAGTCTTTCCCTTATTACAAGAAAAAAACGAGACTATTAAAAGTTATGAACCTTTAATAAGTCTCGTCATAATGAACAACCAGAATATCTCTATTCGCGTATGTTGGCATGTTCGCACACTAGGGTAGTGCTGACTACTCCCTTATTGATGCTTATCATACCAGAAAGTTAGAAACTTGTAAATGGTTATTGAAGATTTAGAATGAAACTTTCTAAACATTATGATAAAGAAAATAATTATATAATCAAGCTCATTTATTTTGGACGATATTGATTTAGTTCATCAATTGTCACAAATTGATAACCTTGCTCCTGTAATTTTGGTAATAAAATATCAATCGCACTTGCACTGGTTCCATAAATATCATGAAGCAAGATAATTGAACCATCGTGTACTCTTGACATGACAGATGAAACTATCGCTTGAGTATCCCGCGTCTTCCAATCTAATGTATCAATACTCCATAAAGTCATTGGAAGTGGAATAATTGATTTCATTAAATCACTGATTGCACCATAGGGTGGTCGAAATACAGTTGGTTCATGCCCCGTCATCTCATATAATACATTTTGTGTTTGAAAGAACTCATTATTAATTAACGTGGCATCGCCCTTAGAAAGATTGGCATGAGACATACTGTGATTCCCAATTTCATGACCTTCTCTTACGATTCGCTTTACAATATCCGGATTATTAATTGCACGACTTCCTAACATAAAGAAAGTAGCACTTCCCCTTACCCTACCAAAAGCATCTAAAACTTGGTTGGTTGTATTAGAATTAGGTCCATCATCAAAGGTAAAAGCTACCATTGCTCGATTTGGATCAATATCTGCCATTGCATCAACTGCTACAACATTACTGCCAATGCTAGGAATATTAGGGTTCTTTAATGCCATCCATGATTTTAACTCATTATAATTCATATCTTTAACTTGCTTTTGATCATAAAAACGAATTCCTGAAGTTTGAAGTAAAAACATTGGATTACCATTTTTAAATAAATCAGCAAATTGGAATTTATAATTTGAACGGAAGATATCTTCTATTTGTAGTAGTTTCTTATGTTTTAAATCATAATTCATTGTAAATTGCTCTTCACTTTTTAGTTTATGTTTTTCATCATAATCCTTTTTAGTAAATAATAAACTTAAGTAAGAATCAAATACTTTATGACTCTCATAATCTAATGTATAAATATAATCTGCTTTTTTCTTGGTTTCTTTTAATTTATTAATATAACTTTTAATCTTTGTATCAAGAGGTGCTTCCTTAAACTTAGGATAATGATATGCTTCAAAATAATCTTTATCCTTTGATTCATAATGAATTATTTTACCTATTTCCTTATTATCTTTTTGATATCCATGAAACTTTAAATATGGGTCTTCTTTCTTCATCATGAAAAAATAGAATATTGATAATATTAATAATCCAGCAAGAACGCCTAGAACAATAACAACGCTTTTTTTAAGATGCTTTTTTCTCTTTTTAATCATAACGACTCCTTTTTATTAATTATACAATATCATAAGAAATAAGGATTGAATATGACGGTTTTATCACTTTATTTACTAAAAATAACTTAAAAAGCACTGAACTTTAGTTCAGTGCTTCAATTTATCTTCAAATTATTTATATTTATCTTTTTTAGAATAAGTAGTATGTAACAAATGATGTGATTTTTCACCACATGGTTCTCCTAAAAATTCTTTATATAAATTTTGAATCTGTTTATTATCATGTGATTTACGAATTGGCATTGCTTTATCTTCTTCATATAACACATTTGCACGAAGTTGTTTGAAGTTAACATCGCTATTACGGATCTTCGCAGGTACGTAAGCTTGACCTCCACCATTGATACAGCCTCCTGGACAACCCATAATTTCGATAAAGTGATATTTACTCTTATGACTTCGAATCTCTTCTAAGATTGGTTTAGCTACACTCATCGATTGGGCAACCGCAACATTGACTTCCATTCCCGCAACCTGTAAGGATGCTTCTTTTAAACCTTCAACGCCACGAACTGCCACAAAATCAATCTTATCAAGTGGTTTACCACTTAATATCTCAACTACGGTACGTAGTGCTGCTTCCATTACCCCACCACTCGTTCCAAATATAGCTCCTGCACCTGAATATTCACCAAACATATCTTGATCAAAAGCTTCATCTTTTTGAATATTAAAGTCAATTCCATACATTTTAATCAAGCGAGCAAGTTCACGCGTAGTAAGTACTGCATCTACATCTTGTAAACCTCCACTTAAATTTTCAGGACGAAGTTTTTCGCCTTTTTTCGCAACACATGGCATAATTGAAACAACATAGATATCATTAGGATCAATCTTCTTTGTTTGTGCATAATAAGATTTAAGAATTGCCCCAAACATCATATGTGGTGATTTACATGTTGATAAATGTTCTAATAAATCAGGGTATTCATGTTCACAATAATTAACCCATCCTGGTGAACAAGATGTAATCATTGGTAATTTACCACCTTTTTTTACTCGATTAAGAAATTCAGTTCCTTCTTCCATAATCGTTAAATCAGCTGAGAAGTTAGTATCATATACACGATCAAAACCCATTTGTTTTAAACATGCAACCATTTTCCCTGTTACTCTTGTCCCAATTGGTAAATTAAATTCTTCACCAAGTGAGGCACGAATCGCTGGAGCAGTTTGAACGATAACGTGTTTTTTAGGATTATTTAATGCTAAAATCACATCATCAATTTCTTCTTTTTCATGAAGCGCTCCAACCGGACATGCATTAATACATTGACCACATTGCATACAGTTAACATCCGCTAAACTGCGATCAAAAACCGGTCCTACTTTGGTCTTAAAGCCACGATCCATAAAGCTTAAAATACCTAATCCTTGAACCTTTTCACATGTTTCTACACATCTTCCACAAAGAACACACTTGCTCGTATCGCGAATAATACCACTTGACACTTCATCGATTGTTGGTGGTGTTTGAGAACCTTTAAAATGTTCTTTTCTTACCCCAACCTGTTGGGCAAGCGCTTGTAATTCACAATTCTGATTACGAATACATGATAAACAATCATGATTGTGGTTTGATAAAATCAATTCAACAATTTCACGACGCGCATCCATAACTCGTTTTGAATGAGTTAAGACTTCCATTCCTTCACTAATTGGATAAACACAAGCCGCACATAAAGTACGAGCACCTTTTACTTCAACTTGACAAACCCGACATGCTCCGGTTTCATTCATGTTTTTAAGGAAACATAGAGTTGGAATATCAATTTGATTGATGCGGGCTGCCTCTAATATTGTACTATCTTTTTGCGCTTCAATATCGCGCCCATTTATTTTTAAATGTACCATCGTCATATGCCTTCCTCCTATAAAAGTTTCACTGCATCAAAGTGACAAGCACTGATACATGCACCACATTTAATACATTTATCGCTATCAATCTTATAAGCTTCTTTTCCAGGAACTCCATGAATCGCATCGACTGGACAGCCCTTCGCACATAAGGAACATTTGCGACATAAACTTGGATCGATTTCATAAGATAATAGTTTCTTACATACATGAGATGGACATTTCTTATCCACAACATGGGCAATATATTCTTCACGGAATTTCTTTAATGTTGATAAAACTGGGTTTGGTGCTGATTGACCAAGTCCACACAATGCAGTATCTTTAATCGTAAGCGATAGAGCTTCTAATTGATCAAGGGTTTCAAGAGTTCCTCGTCCTTCACAAATATCAGTTAATAATTCCAATAATCGTTTTGTTCCAATCCGACATGGAGAACATTTACCACAAGATTCATCGACAATAAAGTCTAAATAGAAACGAGCAACATCGACCATACAGTTATCTTCATCTAAAACAATCATACCGCCACTACCCATCATTGATCCCATTTTAACTAAGTTATCAAAATCAATTGGAGTATCGAGATCTTTTTCAGTAAGACAGCCTCCACTTGGTCCTCCCGTTTGGACTGCTTTAAAGTTTTTATTATTTGGACAACCTCCACCAATTTCATAAATTACTTCGCGTAGTGTTGTTCCCATTGGAATTTCCACAAGCCCTGTATTAGTAATCTTTCCACCTAAGGCAAATACCTTAGTACCAGATGAAAGTGGTGTTCCAATTGTTTTAAACCAAGCAGCGCCATTTCTTATAATCTGCGCAACATTGGCAAGTGTTTCGACGTTATTAATAATCGTTGGTTTACCCCAAACACCTTTTACTGCTGGAAACGGAGGCTTAGAAACTGGCATTCCTCGTTTTCCTTCAATGGATTGAATTAAAGCCGTTTCTTCACCACATACAAAGGCACCTGCTCCAAGACGAATTTCTATATTAAAGTTGAAGCCGGAATCAAATATATTATGACCTAACAAACCGAATTCCTCAGCCTGTTTAATTGCTGTTTGAAGTCGCTCAACGGCAATTGGATATTCTGCACGAATATAAATATAACCATGATTTGACCCAATTGCATAACCAGCAATTGCCATTGCTTCTAAAACAGCATGTGGATCCCCTTCTAAAATTGAGCGGTCCATAAATGCTCCTGGATCTCCTTCATCTGCATTACAAATAACATATTTCGCATCACTTACCTGATTTGCGGCAAATTGCCATTTACGACCAGTCGGAAATCCTGCTCCGCCTCGTCCCCTTAATCCAGATTCTAGAATACAATCAATTACTTCCTGTGGTTTCATTTCACCTAAGGCTTTACCTAAAGCAAAATAACCATCACGTGCAATATATTCTTCAATATCTTCAGGATTAATAACACCGCAGTTACGTAAAGCAATTCGTTTTTGTTTCGCATAAAAGCGTATCTCATCAATATCAAAAATCTTATCAATACTCTCATCATCGATATCACTCATAATTAAACGTTTTACTGGACGTCCTTTATAAATATGTTCTTCGATAATCTCTTCAACATCACTTAATTTTACTTTACAATAGAAAATACGATCCGGATGAATTGCCACAATCGGACCTTTTTGGCATAAGCCAAAACAACCGGTTTTAATTACTTTAACTTCCTTATCTAACTTGCGTTCTTTTAAAACTTGAATTAATTTGTCATAAATATCAAGTGAGTTTGAGGAAGTACAACCAGTTCCCGCACATACTAATATATTAATTCTTTCCATGCCTTATTTCCTCCTATCTTTCCTGATTTTTATAAATATATTCTTCTTTAATAGTTCCATTAATTATATGACTTGCGAACATTTCAATTGCTTTATCACGATTCATTTTAATATAAGTAGTTTTATTACCAGCTTTATCAAACACTTCAACAATTGGTTCAAGTGAGCACATGCCAATACAACCAGTCTGACTTACCATGATATGCTTTTCACTATGAGCCTGTTGTTGTTCCACTAATGTATTTAATACGGGACGTGCTCCTGCGGCTATTCCACATGTTGCCATACCAACAACAATCCGATACTCATATTCACCACTATCACGCATATCAACGCGTTTTGCGGCTGCATCACGAATTTTCTTTAGGTCTTCTAATGATTTCATACTTTCCTCCTTAGGGCGAATAACCCTTCATTTACATATTCCTTAATCCACACGATAATTGAAGCATCATTGATGGGAACTGGATTTACTAGTTTCTTAATTTCTTTTGTATCTAATTCAAATTCACCTTGATCATTTTGATAGAGAAAATATACTTCATGTTCAACATCACCTTGAATTATGGTTGCGAAACTCTCTCCTAAATCACCCCAAGGTGGTACATCAATATGACTTCTTTTTAAGGTAATAACTAACGATGTTCCTTTGTTTAATGCTGATGTAATGGTAAAACTACCTTCGCAGTTTTGTGCTAATTGCGAAATTAACGCAACTCCTAATCCAACTTTTCGAGTTGTACGACTTGTCATAAAAGGATTTTGAACTTGTTCTAACATCTGCTCACTCATGCCATCCCCATCATCAATTATTTGTATCTTAATTTCATCTTTTTCTTCACTATCTAAAATAATTACTTTAATTAAATGGGCATGAGCACGAATTGAATTATAAACTAGATCAAGAATATGCATCGCTAAATCCATCATATTGCTTTCCTTAAAAAGTTCCCTAATTCACTTTCTTGGCTTTCTCTACTACAAGAGCCGATATCACCTAGGCGATGTGCATCACTATTATATAAAAACTTCATTCTACTTTTAATCCATGGATGACTCTTCATTATTTCAAGATGTTGCTCTTCATTTTTAACTTCAATCGCATCATAACATAAATTAAAAGGAATAAAACCTAACTGAGTAATCACACTATTACTACGACCTAATGCATGAGCTAATACAAAATAACCACCAAGTTCGTGCACAAAATGTGAAATTGTTTCAATACTTTCATCCAAAGAAGATATTAATAATATCTTTTCTTCTTTGATAATTTCATCTTTTTCATTCAATATATACTGATGACCAAAATAATCTACATCATTTTCTTGTTTAATCAAATGCTCATCAATATATCCCTGCATCTTTTCAACTTGACTTATTTCATAAAAATACGCTAAGACATGAACTTCTTCTTTTGTTTGAAGTTCAACTCCATATAATATTTTAATCTTACCCTTAGCCACACTCGCAAAACTTGTTTGTTGAGCTAAAGAATTATGATCACTAATCGCAATTAAGTCTAAGTTATTTAAGATTGCCATATTGACAATATTATTCACTGTCATATCATTATCAGCACAGGGAGAAAGCGCAGAATGAATATGAAGATCATAGCGCATGATCGATTCCCGCTTCATAAAGCTTACAAGCAATATGATATGCACTTAAATCACTTTGAAATAATACAATACCCTCTTCTTTTGCTTTATCAATCGTTTCTTGTGGAATTTCCGCACCTTGGGCAATAATAACCGCTGCAAATTCTTTTAAAGAAGCAACAGCTAAAACATTTAAGTGTGCTTGTACACTGATCCATATTTCATTTTCTTGACCATGTCCCATGACCCAGCTCAACAAATCTCCAACAAATACGGAAGATGCTTCTTTATCTAAAAGATGATTACCAGCAACAACTTTCGCTTGTAACACCTCTTGACACTTAGCTAATTTCACTTATTCTTCACCTCACCTTTTAATACGGCACAATCTTTAATGGTTCTGCGTCCTTGAATAATCTCTTCACTCATCATCCGACAACTGGCAAGACCACAAGCACCACAATCATATCCTGGTAAATCTTCTAGTACTTGATTTACTTTTTTGAAGTATTGTAGTTTTTCTTTCATTGAAATTTTTGTTTCACTTAAAAGTTCACTATGTTCCTTATAAATTTCCTCAAAACTCAAATCAGCACAAGGCTTATCCGCTAACTTAAGAAAACGTTCCATATGAATACGGCCAACAAAGGGATTTCCCCATAAGAAATGTCCACCAATACAACCACTGGCACATGCATATAAGGAAAGTAAACGAATGCTATGCAAGTTATCAAATTCCGCAAGTTCTAAAACTCGCTCTACTTTATCAAAACCAGTAATAGCTAATAAGTCCTCTTTACCTTGTTTTTCTTTATAATAATCGGATATGATAGAACATAAACCTTCACGACAAATCGAAACCGATTTTTGTGTATCGTCTTGATATGCTTCTCTCATCTTAGAAAAGATTTTAGGAAATAATTCCGCAATTGATAAAGCATGATCAATGTTACTATCCTTATTATCATAAGGATGTTTCGCTAAGGTTAAGTTACCAACACATTCACATAGTGAGAATATGCCAATCTTTTGATTTCGAGCAGACAAACGTTTTCTAACTCTTTTAGCTGCAACTTCAAGAGGATACTCGAATGGTAGCAACATATCGATTAACATCGGATATTTCACTTCAATTAAACGATTAATAACTGGACAAAAACTAGTTATCCGACATTTATCATTGTACTTATCAACATATTTAATACTTTCTTGATACATTGCACCACTGATATCCGATATATCAATTACTTCATCAAATCCAAATCCTTGAAGTATTTCAAGTAAATTAGCGGCTTCTTGTTCGTGGGCACAATCTGAATAAATAGCGGTAGGAAGTAATAAAACATTATAATCAAAATCTTTTAGATACTTTAAATCACTACTTTTATTCTTTAAACCAGCACTGGTACATGCCCCAATGCACTTACTACAAGCAATGCAGCGATCATTATTAATTTCTACTCGATCATTCACCAACGAAATTGCTTGCGTTGGGCATGATTTTAAACAAGTTAAACATTTCTGACACTTAGATAAAGTGTAATCAATCATCGTTGCCTTCATAAATTAAAAGCAATCCTTAATTGTGTTCCTTGAGGTGAAGTAGTTAGTTGAAACTGGTCACTAACACGTTTTATATTAACAAGTCCCATACCAGCACCAAAACCAAATTCACGGGCTTTTTCGCTCGCAGTTGAAAATCCTGGTTGCATTGCTTTTTCAACATCCTTAATTCCAGGACCACAATCAATAAATGATAATTCCACAACCCCTTCATCGTTGATTTCCATGGTTATATTACCTCCGTAGGAATGAATAATCATATTAATTTCTGCTTCATAACTAGCAACTGCAATTCTTCTAAGAATTGCGACATCAATTCCTAACAGTTTCAATGTTTTTTTAATATTAGAAGATGCTTTTCCTGCTTCTCCATAATTATCACGTTCAATTGAATACGTATATTTCATTATTGAGAACTCTTTTCAATCGGATAAAGTCCTGCTTGGTACAAAACACCACAAGTTTCAAACATTGATAAACCGCTAGTAATTACATTAATACCAGAAGTTTTAGCTAAGTTTAAAGGTTCCTCACCTAATGATTTCCCTCTAACTAAAATAACTGTATTAATATCTAACATTTCTGCCGTTCTTAGTGATTGCATATTCGCAAGTCCGGTTAACAATACCGTTATATCACTATCGCTTCCTATCATTGATAAGACATCACTCATTAAATCAGAAGCAAATCCATATTTAAATTCTTTATCTAACATTGTTTCTTCACTAATATAAACTTTTTCCCCATGAATTAGATCAACTAATTTTGATAGTTTCATATTGCATTACGCTCACTTGCGATAATCATTTTAAGATGGTCCTCAACTGCTTTATTAGCATTGGCATTACCAAATACCTGTCCATCAATAACAACGACTGGTGCAAGACCACATGCTCCAACACAGCGTGTTGCATCAAGTGAGAAGACATTATCATCACTTGTACCATTTACCTTAGAACCAATTAATTCACCAACTTTTTCTAATAAACTTTGAGCACCCTTAACATAACATGCTGTTCCCATACAAACATTAACGATATGTTTTCCTTTAGGTTGTGTACAAAATTGAGAATAAAAAGTAACAACTCCATAAATCTTCGCAACTGGAACATTCGTTCCTTCACTGATTTTAACCATTGCCTCAAAAGGAATATAACCAAGTTGCTTTTGTACATCATGAAGCATTAACTTCACTGGTCCAAGTCGATTCTTATGTGTCTCCACAATAAGATCAATTTTCTTTAAAGATTCACCATTTAGTTTTTCCATTGTTTCACCTCTTTCGTCATTTAAAATGTGTCAAACACAATTTTCACAAATAAACTATATCATGACCCTAAGTCAATTGAAAGGGTTTCCAATTAATTAATAATATCACAAAGTCAACCTACTTTTAATTATAAAATATTTTATTGAATTGCTTAATTGTGAAATGGTTCACATAATATAGTTCTTTATATTACGCTCTTATTAAGTTATAATTAATAAGGAGAAAAGAGGAATTTTATGAACGAAGAATATCTATTTGAAGGTAATATTTCAATTAAAGCTGCTTTATTTGCGAAACGACGCACCCTTTCACAAATCATTGTCGATCCCAAAAAAGATGATCGTGATACCGATTATATTTTAAGAGAAGCTAGAAAACAAAAAATAACAATTATAAAAAAAGAACGTGAAGAAATTGATATCATCGCAAGTGGTAAAACCCATGGTGGTATGATCGCCTATGGAGGTGAACGGAGTTTTCAAAAGATTGATGACATCATAAAAAAAGATTCTCTTTACCTTGCCCTTATCGAAGGGATTGAAGACCCCTATAATTTCGGTTATATCCTTAGAACATTATACGCAGCAGGTGTTGATGCAGTTATCATTCCACAACGTAACTGGACAAGTGCAGCATCGGTAGTAACCCGCTCTAGTGCTGGAGCCAGTGAATATTTAGATTTGATTGTCGCTAGTGATATGGAGGTTATTTTAGAAACATTACATAACTCTAACGTTCCATTAATTTGTGCTGAGCGAAAAGATGCATGTTCTCTTTATGATTATAAATTCAGCAATCGTGTATGTATTGCAATTGGTGGAGAAATGCGAGGCCTCTCTAAAATAGTAAAAGAGGCGGCAACTCAAAACATTTATATTCCTTATGGAAGAGATATGAAAAATGCCTTAAATGCTGCATCCGCTACATCTGTAGTTGCCTTTGAAGTTTATCGTCAACTACATTTAAAAAAATAGGAGAAATATATGGATGGAAAAAATCGCAACAACATTAAGATCGGATCAAACGTACGAGTTGTACAGAAACAAGATCAAAGAAGTGGCAAATTAACCCAAGGAATTGTTTCTAAGATTCTTACTAATTCCCCAACCCATCCCCATGGCATTAAGGTAATGTTAGAGAGTGGCATTGTCGGTCGAGTCCAAGAAATATGTTAAAAAAACATTAACTAAAAGAAGTTAATGTTTTTTCTTTGACAGTTATAAACTTCCACAAGTAAGCAACAATCCTTGCACCAACAAGTGGCGCTAAAATAAAAAAGCGATTCCAAAGAATCGCATTAATCAACAAATAAATAACCACAAAATATATATAACATATTAATAAAGAAAGCATCAACTCCAAAGAAATTAAATGTTTTCGCAACATAAGGGAGTTGAAAATAACCTAGTTGCATTAATAATAGAAAACAAACAATTAAGACAGCTAATACTTTTTTAAAAACCGATGAATTACGACGTTTTCTACTTTTATTTAAACTCATTCCAAATAAAGATAATGCGATAACGGTAAGAATCGTAATTAACATACTTGTATAAGGAAACACCAAATACATATCAATTAATTTTATAAGCAACGCCGAGATAAAGATAATCCCAACTGGATAGCCTAGGCGTTTAAATTCATTCATTTTTATGCTTCCTCAACAATCATCGTATCGATTTTATCACCGTTATGCATTGCTTTTACTGCACTGATATTATCAACGACTTTTCCAAATACCGTATGAACGCCATCTAAATGTGGTTGTGGTTCATGGACAATGAAGAATTGACAACAACCTGTATCTTTTCCACGATGAGCCATTGATAAAGAACCTTCAACATGTTTTAGTGGGTTACCTTTTGTTTCGCATGGAATCGTATAACCTAAGTCACCACTTCCATCTCCCTTAGGACAACCACCTTGTGATACAAAATGAGGAATGACACGATGGAATGTTTTTCCATTATAATAGCCTTCCTTAATTAACTTAACAAAGTTAGCAACAGTAATTGGTGCTTCTTGCGGGTATAACTCAAATGGAATCACTTCTCCATTTGCCATTGTAATTTTACCTTTATATATCATTTTATTACCTCCATTTACGTATACCAGTATACCAAAATTCTTAAAAAGTGTATAGAGCGTTTAGGTTAATAAAACCATTCCACAACTATTTAAAATACGAATGCGGCGGTTACGGAATATTTCATTTCCTAAAATACCATCAAACTCATAACCTTGATAAATATTACATCGTCCTGTTCCTATATTTTTCAGTTCGATTTTAGCTTTGAATAGATGATAAACACAACCATCAATAATCTTAAGTTTTAACTCCTCTAAACCATGAATTCCAAAACCAAGTGCAGTTGTTTCACTTATAACCTTCATATTAGATGTTTGAATCACATTAGGATTAACCCAACTGCATTTTGCTCCTGAATCAAAACCAAAAACACAAAGTTTATCTTGTTTATCCTTAAGTAAGAAAGCTGGAAACAAACCTCCTACCATATTACAATAGTTAAACTTATAGTTATTCTTTATTACTTTAAATTGTTTGCCGATATCATCCAATTCAAAATCCAATTGTGATAAAATATCCCAACCGATAATACCATCAAAAGATAACATTGGAATATTTAATACAGGTAATTTAAACAATCCACTATCTAAAGATATCATTGGTAATTGAAAGAATTCAAGTGCACCAATTCGAAGATTTTGAACACAAATACCTTCCATTACTTTCTCTTTACCTCCAACACTTCCAATTGGCATTTTACCTTTTGTTTTAGGTATCATCATTTTCTTTACTAAATCATTATTTATTCCACTGATTTGAGCACCAGTATCAAGAATAAAGTTACACTTTTGATTATTAATGACAACTGGAATTGTATATAAGCCAATTAAATTACGTGAAAGTGGTAATTCAAATGAATCTTTATAAGATCGTTTTTGAAGACGAAGTTCATCTCCCATAATCATTTCATATATTTTATTTAAATCAAAACTACCACAAGCTGCACCGATTTGTTGCACACATTTTTGATAATTTAAATCGTGTTCAATTTCAGTTTCTTTTTCACTTACAACTTTACAAGAATGTAGTTTAAACATTATCTTCACCTCTCATCCATTATATCACATTCAAATAAGACTCATTCCTTTCTTTTAGATAAAATAATTCTTTCATGAAGTGAAAAAGTAAATTTAACAATAACAGACATAAGTTATTACGTTTCCTTATTCAATTAATGAATAAGGATATTCTATTTGGTGTGGTAGAGTTAGACGAAGCATTTATAACTTCTCACTTTAGAAATGCTTAAAAGGAAAATAAAAAAGTTGCTAAAATTATTTAAACAGTATATAATACACATGACTAAGGAGGACTGGGTCCTCAAACTAGCGAATCAGAAATGGTTCGCTTTTTATTTTCTTTTTATTAATTCATCAATGAGTTTCAGTGTTCTCAAATGTTTGCTGTTAAAATTATTTTCTTTCACATCCAATTTATCTGCAATTTTTTTAGGAAAAACCGAATTCTCATAAGTACTAATCAATAAATCAAAAGAATGTTTTATGCTGGATTCTTCTATTTTTTTAAAATCTTTAGTCTCATTATAAATTAATGGATATAACGGTTCATAATGATTGATTATATTTCTCATTTTTCTTATCATTTCTAATAAGCCTGAAAATGCTAAAATTTTGTTTGTATCAATTTTTTTTATATTTAGTAGAGCTTTTAACCAGCAACTCATCATTAATTTCTTCTTTTGCTATTATTTTTATTTTATCAATTGTAGTCATGGTCATACCTCTTAATTGTTTCTCTTATTATATCAAAGATTCATCTCTTTTCACACAACTATCTTCGTAACGTAATATATACATCTTATATTTATAATAGATACATTTATGAGCAAATTATTTAATTGTTCTCTTATTTAACACATTTCATTAATTTAATTCTTTCATTATATATGAATATCGAAAAGATTGAGATATAATAAGAAACGAGGTGAGTTATATGAAAACAAATCGAAATAAATTAGTTATGCAAAGTGTTCAAGGTCGCGTTCATCATCCAATTATGAGAGGCGATGGATATCGAGTAGGCTATGATGGAATGGGAAGAATTCCGATGGCTACGGGAGGTATTACATATAATTATCAAATTGGAGATGCTTGTATGGGTATTATGGGAGATCATGTAGAACCTAGTATCAGTATGAAAAATCCGGTAAATGAAGAAAATAGTGCTTTAATGGCATTTGCTTGTATTGGTAATCCCGCTAAAATAATCAGTGGTGATGCGAAAGGTAAAACTGGCTTTGTCACTGGAAAACATGGAGGCATTGATCATGTAATGGTATATTTTCCACATGAAGTTTTAAGTGAAATGTGTGTTGAAGATAAGATATTAATTAAAGCCTATGGTCAAGGATTAAAACTAATCGATCATGACGATATTTTCTTAATGAATATTGATCCAGATTTATTTGATCAACTAGGTATTAAAGAAGATGGAGATTGCTTAATGGTTCCCGTTGTCACTAGCATTCCTGCACACTTAATGGGTAGTGGCCTTGGCTGTGCAACAATGATGAATGGTGATTATGATATTATGACACAAGACAAAAAAGCCAACGAAGAATACGGTATTGATAAGTTACGCTTTGGCGATTTTGTTTTAATTGAAGATCATGATAATCAAAATGGACCACATTATTTAAAAGGTGCTGTTTCAATTGGGGTTGTAGTTCATAGTGATTCTTATACTAGTGGGCATGGACCTGGTTTAACAATTATCATGTCTTCTAAAAGTGGTAAAATTAAGGGCACTCCTTGCGTTGATGCGAATCTAGCAAAATTTTTAGTAAAATAATAATACGGTTATATGTACCTTGATTTCTTATATCAATCGGGTAAAACTTAACACAAAAGTTTCTTCAAGTATAAATTTATCCTCTATTTTTATTATTTAAAACATACAATGAATCAATTGTTGTAATTACATCTTTTCTAATAATCGAAAAAAGGGTATAATAAGGCTTAGATATGGGGATATTACATAAGTAGAAATAACTAAAGGAGGTATAAAAGCATGCAAAGTAGTGACAAATTACAATTACTTGTTTCCGTAGCAAAACTTTATTATATTGAAAATATGACACAAAATGAGATTGCTAATCTTTTAGGAGTTTCTCGACCTTTAATTTCTAAGTACTTACAAGAAGCAAAAACATTAGGAGTTGTAAACATTGAAATTAACGATTTAGCAGCAGGTGATAATAGTGATGAAATTTCTAAATTAATAAGTAAGAAATATAACTTAAAGACATTTTATATTATACCAGCAAGTACAAACAAGGATTTAAACGATCAAATGTTTGATGATTATGTTGCTAGTTATATTTTTGATAACTATGTGGATAATTCTTTAGTTGGTCTTGGTTGGGGTTCTGTCATTGGTTCCGCTATCTCAAAAATGAATGCGGCTGATTATAAACGTAAATTAATGGGTAAAGTAATTCCAATTATAAGTAATGCACCAATATCTTATCGAAATTATCATACCAATGAACTCGTAAGAATGTTGGCAGAGAAAACTGGATTAAAAGCAGAATATCTATATTCACCAGTTATTTGTTCAAATGCTTCTGAAAGAGATATCTTTATGAATACAGAACAAGTTAAAAATATGTTTGAACAGTATCTTCATTTAGATTATGCAATTATTCAAATTAGAAACTTCCCTTCTGTTCCCGATTTAGCAACAGAAGCACGTTTTGAAAAGAAACTCCATGAGCAACATGCGATAGGTATGTTATTAGGATATTATTTTGATATTCATGGCCAAATAATCACATCTGACCATGACTATTCAATACAAATTCCAATTGATAGTATTAAAGCTTGTCCTAATACAATTGCGATTATCAATGCTCGAGTTGGAGTAAATACGGCAATTGGTGCACTCCGTTGCGGTTTATTCGATCATATATTAATTAGTGAATCGGTTGTATCTGAATTAATGAAAATAGATATCCTTAATTAAGTCATGTGTAAATTCACATGGCTTTTTCTTATTCAATTTGAAAAGTTATAATAAACAATAATAATCTTTTAAAAGGTTGTTGACATATGATATAGCATATGTTATAAAATAGGTAAGCGCTAACATAAGTCATGACAAAAGTAAAAAAGTTGAGGAGGTGTCTATGAAAACGATAACACGAAAGGATTGGGAACGTGTCTTTCTTGAAATTTCCGAATTATTAATTTCAAACAAAGATTATTTAACTGAAATTGATGCGAGATTTGGTGATGGAGATCATGGTGTAACCATGGAAAAGATTGCACACTCCTTATCGACACAAGTAAGTAATTGGGAACAGGGTCAAGGTGATTTAAAGTCATTGTTTCAAGTCATTGGTAATTCTGTGACAAACGTAAATGGAGGCTCTGCTGGTCCTTTATATGGTACTTATTTTGAAGGATTAGGTGAATGTTTAGAAGAAGGAGTAATGGAAGTTGATGCTCCCCTTTTAAAGAAAATTCTAAAATCAGGTTTAGTTGAATTACAATATTTATCAACAGCTAAAGTTGGCGATAAAACAATGATGGATACATTGATTCCTGCAACTGATGCAGCCCTCAATGCCTCTGATGATATTGAATCCATTGTAACTGCTGCTAAAGACGCAGCAATTGCTGGAGCAATTAAGAGTAAAGATTTTGTTAGTAAGTTTGGTCGCGCTAGATCATATAAGGAACAAACAATAGGAACACCGGATGCTGGTGCTCAGAGTTGTACTTATATTTTCATCGGTTTGTATCAGGCATTAATCAAATAGAAGAGGAGATTAAAATTATGAAAATGAAAAAATTTATCAACAAACCCGAAGATTTAACTAAAGAGTTATTAGAAGGTTTAGCTTTAGCCCATTCAGATGTATTAGACGTTTTACCAAATGGTTTAGTTGTTTCAAAAGCATTAAAAGATGCTGATCGTGTTACAGTTGTTACACTAGGTGGAACTGGTCATGAACCTGCAATTGAAGGTTTTGTCGGTGATGGTATGGTTGATATTGCCGTAGCTGGAGATATCTTCGCAGCTCCTGGTCCTCAACCATGTGTTGAAGCAATTAAAATGGCTGATAAAGGCCATGGTGTTTTATTTGTAGTATTAAATCACGCTGGTGATATGTTATCTGCTAATCTAACAATGAAAGAATGCCGTAAACAAGGTATTAACGTTGCTAAGGTTGTTACTCAAGAAGATATTATGAATGCACCTCGTGAAGAAGCTGAAAATCGTCGTGGATTCGTTGGTTGCTGTGCTGTTTATAAAATTGCTGGTGCTGCTGCCAAAGCTGGTAAATCATTAGAAGAAATTAGTGCAATCGCACAAGACTTCGCTGATAATATGGCTGCTATTTCAGTTGCTGCACGTACTGCTACTCATCCATCAAATGGAGCATCTTTCGGTGATCTTGCTGAAGATATGATTGGTATTGGTATGGGTCAACATGGTGAAGGCGGCGGAGATATCGTTCCAATTAAAACTGCTGATGAAACAATCCAAATCATGTCTGATTTATTAATTAAAGATTTGAACCTTAAATCTGGTGAAAAAATTATGGTTTTTGTAAATGGTTCTGGTGCTACAACATTAATGGAATTATTAATTTGCTACCGTGCAGCTGTTAAACACCTTGAAACAAAAGG
>JAVWEY010000021.1:0-27455 GCA_036641395.1 Erysipelotrichaceae bacterium | reverse complement strand
AATTCATCTCACCATTTTTATGCAATTCATCTCACCACTTTAGAAGTGGGAGTATTCTTGCATGATAATAGATAAAACATCTTCTTGATTCCATTGGTGCATTTGATGTTCATCCTGATACTTTACTACTTTTTGATAGAAGCATTCTAATTCATTGATATCACTTTCTAGTGCCTTACTTAAGATTGCTTTCATAAACTCATCCTTTTAAAAATAAGTCGGGAATTCCCCGACTTATAACTATAATTCTAGATTTGAAACATTATGATAAACATTTTGAACATCATCAATATCATCTAATAAAGTAACTAAACGTTCAAATAACATTTTATCATTTCCATCAAGTTCAACATATTCATTAGGAACCATCGTTGGCTCTAATAAATCAAATTTCACATCAGGTATTAATTCTTCAATTGCAGTTTTAGCTTTATATAAGTCTTGAGAATCAACTGAAATATCCATATGACCATCTTCAACTTCTAAATCTTTTAAATCAACATCAGCCATAATTAAGGCATCCATCATTGCTTCTTCATCTGTATATTCAATTGAGATAGCTCCAATATGCTCATAATTAAATGAAACACTTCCAAGTACTCCAATCTTTGCTTTTGATTTATTAAAAGCTCCACGTAATTCAGCAATGGTACGATTTGCATTATCACTTAAACATTCAACTAAGATTGTTGCTCCTCCACCAGATCCAAAACCTTCATACATAGAACTAGTATAGTTTTCAGTTGCTGGCCCTTTTGCTTTTTCAATGGCACGTTTAATTACATCTGCTGGTACTTGATTTGCTTTTGCACGTTCAATCATCTTTTTAAGGGTTACGTTCATCTCTGGATCTGGCACACCGGATTTAGCTGCTACTAATATCTCTTTACCAAATCGTGAATAAACTTTAGCTTTTGCGTTTGCTGTTTTTTGCATGGAAGCAGCACGCACTTCAAAATGTCTTCCCATTCTATAATCACTCTCCAAATTTTCGCATGTTTATTATATCAGACTTTTTTGTCGCTTACAAATATAAGTTAAAATACCATTTAATTTGCGACAATATTTACTACTTTACCTTTAATTACAATAACTTTACGGATTGTTTTACCTTCTATTTGAGATATGACCGCAGGTATTTTCATTGCTTCTTCTTTCATAAATGCTTCATCACAACTTGCATCAACTAAACATTTACCACGTAATTTCCCATTTACTTGAACAATTACTTCAACTTCATCTTCAATTAATTTACTCTCATCAACAACTGGCCAAGCAGCATATGTGATACTTTCTGTTTGTTTAAAGACAGTATGCCATAACTCTTCTCCGCTATGAGGTGCAAAACATGCGAACATTTTTAAGAAACCTGTTGCATATTCTTTATAAATAGTTTCACTCTTATAACATTCGTTCACAAAAATCATCATCGCAGATATTGCTGTGTTCAAATTAAGTGTATCAATATCATTTGTTACCTTTTTAACGGTTTTATTATATAACTTATCAAGTGATCCATCATTTTCATCACTGAATTTATCATAATCATTATATAAACGCCACACCCGATCAATCCACTTACGAGCACCATCTAAGCCATTGGTATTCCATGGTAACGCTGCTTCAAGAGGTCCCATAAACATCTCATAAACACGTAAGGCATCCGCACCATGACTTTGAATAATATCATCAGGATTCACAACATTTCCTCTTGATTTAGACATTTTTTCCATGTTTTCGCCAAGAATCATCCCTTGGTGAAATAATTTTTTAAATGGTTCTTTGGTTGGTACTGCACCACAATCATATAATACTTTATGCCAAAAACGTGCATATAGTAAATGTAAAACAGCATGTTCTGCACCACCAACATATAAATCAACCGGTAACCAGTGTTCTAATAATTTAGGATCAGCTAATGCTTGATCGTTGTGAGGATCAATGTAACGCAAATAATACCAACAACTACCAGCCCATTGAGGCATCGTATTTGATTCACGTTTCCCCTTTACTCCATCAATTTCAACATTAATAAAATCTTCAACATGTGTTAGCGGACTTTCTCCGTTAGCATTTGGTTTAAAATTATTAGTTTCAGGAAGTTCAAGTGGTAATTCATCAATATCAACTGTTCTAGAAGTACCATCACTCATATGAATAATCGGTATTGGTTCTCCCCAATAACGTTGACGTGAAAATAACCAATCACGTAATTTATAAGTTGTCTTACCTTCTCCACAGTTATGTTCTTTTAACCATGAAATCATTGTCGAGATTGCTGTTTCTTTATCCATTCCATTTAGAAAATCTGAATTGATATGAAGACCATCTCCGCAATAAGGTTCTTCTTCTACGTTTCCACCTTCAAGAACTGGTTTAATTTCTAAGTTAAACTTTTTCGCAAATTCATAATCACGTGTATCATGCGCAGGAACTGCCATAATCGCTCCGGTTCCATAACTTGCTAAAACATAATCACTAATCCAAATTGGTACTTCTAACCCATTGACTGGATTAATTGCGTAGGCACCAGTAAAGACACCAGTTTTATCTTTATTTAATTCAGTACGTTCAAGATCTGATTTACTTCCGCATACTTTTTGATAAGCAATAATTTCTGCTTTTTTACTTTCATCACATATATCCATTACAAAAGGATGTTCTGGTGACATAACACAATAAGTAGCACCAAATAAAGTATCACAACGAGTCGTAAATACCGTGAATTCTTTCTTCGTACCTTTAATTTTAAAGATAACATTTGCTCCAACACTTTTCCCAATCCAATTAATTTGCATTTCTTTTGTTGATTGTGGCCAATCACATAAATCAAGATCTGCTAATAGTTCTTCTGCATATTCCGTAATTTTCAATACCCATTGACGCATTGGACGACGTTCTACCGGATAACCACCACGCTCACTTACCCCATCAATTACTTCTTCATTGGCAAGTACTGTTCCAAGTTCTGGACACCAATTGACTGGTATCTCATCCACATAGGCAAGCCCTCGATCATATAGCTTAGTGAATATCCATTGCGTCCATTTATAATAATCTGGGTCAGTAGTCGATATTTCACGATCCCAATCATAAGAAAAACCTAAAGCTTGAATTTGATCTCTAAAATGATTAATATTCTTTTTTGTAAATTCTGCTGGATGATGTCCGGTTTGAATCGCAAATTGTTCCGCAGGTAATCCAAAAGCATCCCATCCCATTGGATGTAATACATTATATCCTTGCATTCTCTTCATTCGTGCAATAATATCAGTTGCCGTATAACCTTCTGGATGTCCTACATGTAATCCATTTCCACTTGGATAAGGAAACATATCCAATACATAATATTTAGGTTTTGAAAAATCACTTGTATCGCAAGCAAAACTTTTATTCTCTAACCAATATTTCTGCCATTTCTTTTCTATCTCTCTGTGATCAAAAGCATTCATAATATAGCCACCTTTCTAAGCATAAAAAAACGTCCTTATCTCTAAGGACGTGAATCACGCGGTACCACCTTAGTTCATATACATTGTATATGCACTTCATTATCCTTAACGCGGAAGATACGGATTTGCTCCATAGTTAATTCATTATGTATCTGCTCTGATTTTCACCAACCATCAGTTCTCTTTACCAGCATTCATAATTACTATTCTACTTCTTAGCTTACTTAAACAAGTATAACGAATTATTAAGACATCGTCAAGAGTCAAAAAAGATAAGAAAAAACACAGCAATTATAACTGTGCTTTCTCTAGTGTCTTAAACATTAATTGAAAGGAAATATGAATAAGAAACAATTGTTGAATCCGATTTTTATATTTAAGGAAGGAATATAAACAGTGTTTGGATTCAACATTCCTTATAACATTGCCTAGGTGTTATAAAGAAAGGTGTTAGAATGAAAAAAATGATGGTTAGAAGAAGGCTTCCCTTACTTCTACAAAGATTATAACATACATTTCATAACTTGTAACCCCTTTCAGAGTTATTTTTCATTATTTTGAATATATTCATCAATTGCTTTCGCACTTTGCTTTCCTGCTCCCATTGCTAAGATAACCGTAGCAGCACCACTTACTGCATCGCCTCCGGCAAATACACCTTTACGAGACGTTGCCCCATGTTCATCCGCAATAATGCATCCACGCTTATTTGCTTCTAAACCTTTGGTAGTAGAACGAATTAATGGATTAGGTGAGGTACCAATTGCCATAATCATGCAATCAATATCTAAGATAAATTCACTTCCGATTTTTTCAATAGGACGTGCACGACCACTAGCATCTGCTTCACCTAAAGTCATTTCTACACATTCCATGCCTTTAACCCAACCTTGTTCATCTCCTAAAACTCGTTTTGGATTACAAAGTAATTTAAATTTAATTCCCTCTTCACTTGCGTGTTCAACTTCTTCTCTTCGAGCTGGTAATTCTTCCATGCTACGACGATAAACAATGCTTACCTCTTCAACACCAAGACGTTTCGCACATCTTGCCGCATCCATCGCTACATTACCACCACCAACAACCGCAACTCGACTTGCTTTTATAATTGGTGTATCAACATTTTCTTTATAAGCTTTCATTAGATTAATTCTTGTCAGAAATTCATTAGCACTATAAACACCCTTTAAGTTTTCTCCAGGCATATTCATAAAGCTTGGTAAACCTGCACCACTTCCAATAAAGACTGCTTCATATCCCATTTCGAATAATTCATCAATTTCAAGGATTTTACCAATTACCATATTCGTATTAATTTCTACTCCCAGTTTTTTTAAATTTTCTACTTCTTCATGAACAATCTTTTTAGGTAAACGAAATTCAGGAATTCCATAAATTAAAACTCCTCCGGCTTCATGAAGTGCTTCATAAACAACCACCTCATAACCTAACATAGCTAAATCACCAGCACACGTTAAAGAAGCAGGACCTGAACCGACAATTGCTACTTTATGATGATTACTAGCAATCTTTTTAACTTCGTCTTGTACATGACTACTATGATAATCAGCAACAAAACGCTCTAAACGACCAATTGCTACCGCTTCTCCTTTAATACCTCTAACACAATATTTCTCACACTGGCTTTCTTGAGGACAAACTCGTCCACAAACCCCTGGTAAAGAACTAGTTGCTTTAATCTTTTGGTAAGCATCCTCAAATTTACGATTTTTAATATCTTCAATAAATTCAGGAATATTAACATGAACAGGACAACCATTCATACATGGTTTATTGATACAATGTAAACAACGATTTGCTTCTTCAACAGCCATTTCTTCATCATACCCTAAAGCTACTTCATCGAAATTCATTGATCGAATACTTGGTTCTTGATGTGGCATCCTAATTTTCTTTAAACTCATATTAGCCATTATTTTGCCCCCTTCATTAAATTACAATTCTCTCTTGCATGTTGTTCAAAATCACGATATGTGAGAGAGCGTGACATGGCTTCATCGAAATCAATAAGATGACCATCAAAATCAGGCCCATCAACACAAGCAAACTTAGTTTCACCACCAACACTCAATCGACAACCACCACACATTCCAGTGCCATCAATCATAATCGGATTCATTGAAACGACTGTTTTAAGATTATATTTTTTTGTTAGTAAACAAACAAATTTCATCATGATCAAAGGTCCAATCGTAATAACTTCATCCCATGTTTCACCTTGATCAATTAATTCTTGTAAGATATTAGTAACATTACCTTTTCGTCCTGTTGAACCATCATCACTAATTAAATGGAAATCGTTGCTGACTTGTTTAAATTCTTCTTCTAAAATAACCAACTCTTGATTTCTAAATCCAACAATCGTAGTAACTTCACAACCCTTTTCTTTTAAGCCTTTCGCAACTGGATAAGCAATCGCACAACCGACACCTCCTCCAATGACACAAACTTTATGTTTATTCTCTAAATCACTTGCTTTTCCAAGTGGACCAACGAAGTCTAATAAAAAGTCACCAACCTTACATTCATTTAGTAACATGGTTGTTTTTCCAACAATTTGAAAAATAATTGTAATGGTTCCTTTCGTAGCATCATAATCTGCAATCGTTAAAGGAATTCTTTCGCCACCTTCATAAACACGTAATATAATAAATTGACCCGGTTTTGCTTTTTTCGCAATTAAAGGTGCTTCAACTACCATTTTTGTAACAGTAGCATTTAATATTACTTTTTCTATAATTTTAAACATCTAAAAAAACTCCTTTCAACTTCCTATTTATTTTACCTTTTTTATCTATTTGGTGCAATCTTAAAAAGATGATTTGCTTATAATCGATTAAAAAAGTTAACGTAATTACACGACTGAATACCGAAATGAGTATTAATATGTTTATTATTAAACAATTATGTTACTTTAATTAATATGTATTTTATTAAAGCATACAAAAAACGACTCTATCAAAAAAGTCGTTTCAAATAAATATTATTTTTTAATATATTGAATTGCAATACAATGAGGTCCACCTTGTGTAATAAAGGCTGGTGATAACTCAAGCATTTCAAATTCACATTCATTAAAAGTTTGTTTTAATTTATCCATAATTAATTTAGCTGAATCAAGAGCATCTGCATGTGAAATATATATACGATAATTTGCATTTAATTCTAATTTTTTAAAATGTTCACTCATCGTATTAATTGCTGATGTTAAAGTTCTTGAAATAGTAAACTTATCAAGTCGTTTACCTTCATCAACTTGCATCATAACTGGTTTTAATTTTAAGAAACCACCAACAACAGCAGCAGCCGGCTTTAAACGTCCACCACGTTTTAAGAAACCAAAGTCTTGTGGTATTAAAAAGGAACCACAATTTTCAATACTATCTTGTAATTTGTTCATAATTTCTTTTGCACTCTTACAAGTTTTTGTTAACTTTAATGCTTTTTCTACTAAATAACGTTGAGGACCACATAAAGTTCTACTATTTAATACAATTATATCATCCTTATTACTTGCTTGTTCTTTTGCACTTAAAGCACTTTGATAAGTACCAGAAAGTCCATCAGCCATACAAATATTGATGATTTCCTCACCTTTACAAGCCTCAAAAGCTTCTAAAACTTCACCAATCGGTGGTTGAGATGAACTAGGAATATTACCTTTCGCAATCAAATCATAGAAAATTGAAACGTCAAAACATAAATCACGAAATTGTTGATTTCCAGCAGCAACACAAAGTGGTAAGACTTTTAGTCCCATTGCTTCTCCTTGTTCAATCGTGAATAAAGCAGATGTATCTGTTATAATTTTTACCATTTTGCTACTCACTTTCTGCTATTAAAGCGGCTACGCAGCCATTTGAATTCGTTTTTTATAATCACTCATATGGTTTTCAACAATCGCATAAAATGTCTTTGAATGATTTGGTTGAACAAAATGCACTAATTCATGTAAAACTACATATTCAATAAATTCAATTGGATAATGAATTAATCGACGATTAAGAGTAATCTGTTGTTTATCTGGAATACAACTTCCCCATCTTGATGACATAGTACGAATTTTCAATGAAGGTGAAGGAATATCATATTCAGATAAAGTATTGCGCATAATCCCAATAATGTCAATAAACACATCCATACATAATTGATCAACAAATTTTGTAAGTAGTTTTTTTGGATCCTGTTTACCCTTTGTTTGAATATATAAATACTCATTATCATAGAAAACTTTATTCACTGTTTTACCATTACAAATTTTAATTTTTAATATTCTTCCAAACAAAGTAAATGTAGTATCATCCTGTTCGCATACTATATTTTTACTTTCTAATTTGTTTAATTGATTTAAAATCCAATCATATTTACTACTGACAAATTCATCAATTTGGGATAATGATTTAAAGGGGTCTGCACTAACTTCAATATTCCCACTCTTACTGATTCGTAAATACATATGTTTAATATTTTTTATAACTAAAGTATATGTAATTGGATGTTTCATACATTTTATAATTTTTTTATTATTTTTCACGTAAAATACCCCTTATCTTCTATATCTATATTATAATTTTAGCTTCCTATAATATACCCTAACTTATTTCACATAAACATAATATGTATCTTAAGTAAGATTATTATATAACGAAAGATTACTTTTGCAAACACATTTCGCTACTTTTAAAGAAACCATTTTACTTTACTTATTTTTACCTAAATATGATACAATTTTATCAGGTGATAAAATGAAGCAAATAAATCCATTTCCATATAGTAAAGATAATAAACGTTATCATACATTTAATTACGCAATGCGTGAAAAATATCATTCAAAGATTGTGAAAATACCACTCGATGCAGGCAATACATGTCCAAATCGAGATGGTACATGTGGTATTGGTGGTTGTACTTTTTGTGGTTTTCAAGGAAGTGGTACATTCATTCAAGGAAATCGTCAATCTTTATTATCCCAATATGAAGATGGGAAGAAATTTATTTCTTCTAAATGGAAAGATTATAAAACTTTTCCCTATTTTCAATCATTTACAAATACCTATGCTCCCTTAGAAACAATTAAATCTAAAATTGAACCCTTTTTAAAAATGGATGAAGTAAAAGGTATTGTAATCGCTACTAGAGCTGATTGCTTAGAACCAGATAAAATTGCTTATCTTTCTTCCCTTTGCCAAACAAAAGATATTTGGATTGAACTAGGCTTACAGAGCATTCATGATGAAACAGCACAATTGATCAATCGCGGACATACGTTTTCATGTTTTAGCGAGTGTGTCTTAGCTCTGTCAAAGACTGATATCAAGATATGTGTTCATATTATTAATTCCCTACCTACTGAAACTGAAGCAATGATGATGGCTACCATACAAACATTAGCAAAACTGCCAATTCATGCGATTAAGATTCATATGTTACATATTATGAAAAACACTTCCATGGCTAAGGAATATCAAACAAAGCCATTCCCCTTATTAAGTAAAGAGGAATATATTAAACTAGTTGTGAATCAATTAGAAATACTACCACCTAATATTATTATTGAAAGATTGACTGGTGATGGTGACCAATCTGATTTGATTGCCCCTTTATGGACTAGTAATAAAAAAGCTGTACTAAATGAAATTGATAAAGAATTTGTGAGAAGAGATAGCTGGCAAGGCAAATTTTATAAATAAAAAGAGCGATTACTCGCCCTTTGTTTGTTGACTTAGTGTTTTTAAGTACTCATAAATTCCGTCCTGATAAGCCCCACCACCTTGAGCCATCATTTTATTTCCACCACCACGTAACTCATATTTTTCACTTACTTCTTTAAATAAAGTATTACATTCAAAAGTCAATTCTTTATGATGAGAAATCATTACATGACAGCGATCTTGATCGTGGCATAAAAAGAAAATACCTTTTTTATAATTACGAACGAAGTAAGAACATAAAGTCTGAAATGTTTTGATATCAATATCTTCAAATAAATAAGCAATATTCTCTTCAGGATATTCACTTATGATCTTATAACTCATTAATTCAATATATTTATTCTTCCAATTATTAATATCATTCTTATTTGCTTTCACTTCATTTTGAACTTTATTAATTCCATCAAGTAACTCAAATTGTGGAATTCCTAATTGTTTTGAACAATCAAGTGTCATTTGATTTTGTTTACCATAAGTTTTTAAAAGTTGATTGCCACATACAAAATAAATACGATAACCTCGTGTTGTCTTTTCATAACGTAAGAATTTAATCATTTGAATTTGTGATAAACTTGGAATATGAATACACCCACACATATTATAATCAATATCTCCAATAATTGCTGCTCGTAATTCATCGTGTTCAATTTTCTCATCAGGAACATGTTTTAATGCTTCAGCAGCCGTTGGATATACAATTTCAATTGGTAAGTCTTGTTTTATATATTCATTACATTTTACTTCTAATTCATTCATGATTGAATCATCAAAAGATTCAAAACCCATTTCTGCTCCTGCATCGAATTCATTGGTAAAGAAAGTGATCGTTGGCGCATGATATTCTTTATTCATTAATCCACAAATTAAATGCGATGCACTATGAATCTGACATTTTAATACTCGTTGTTCTTTATCAACCTTCATATGAATCGGATTTTCAATTGTTTCGCCAAGTTCATGCCATATCTTATTATCTTCCATTTTTAAATTTAATACTTCACAGTTGTTGATACTACCAGTATCCCGTTCCATACCACCACCCTCAACATAGAAAATACTATCTTCAAAAGCATACCAATAAGTATGATTGTCTTCTTTCATTGTTTCAATATTCGTATCGAGTTCTAATTCCATCCAATCATCATAATGCTTATTAATCATTTTTAATCAACCTCACTTTAATGACAACATTATATCATATAAACAAACTTTTAGGTGATATTCTCATTTTGATTAAATCGCTGACATTCAAGTATAAATCGCAAGATACCTAAAAAATATAAATGTATAAAAAAAAGACATCCAAGTGGATATCTTTCTCTGTTTTTATACGTGGAAGATTTCATAGTTTTGGGGGAGATACTAATCTATCCATATGGGTGGGGGAAGAAAAGATAGATTAGTGAAATTCTTCCACGAGGTATCACTACCTTTCATAATGATAAACAATTTTAGGTATTTTGTCAATTTATTTTGTTATTTATTTGCTAATTTAAAACTACTTTTATAATAAAATGTAAATATTTATAGTATGATTAGTATTTTATTTAATAATTAAAATAAGTTCTAATAGTAGTTCAGCAAAAGAAAAAATTAACTAGACAAAAAATCAATTAAGAAATAGAATAAATACATAACAAATATTTTAAAACATATAAAATACAAAGAAAGGAATTATCATAATGAAACTAATTGCTGTTAGTGCTAGAAAAGAATTTTTTGATGGACAAAATCGCTATTTTTGTAATGAAGCTTATATTGATAGTCTTAAAAAAAATGGTTGTTTACCAATTATTGTTACCGATTCAAATTACTTAGATGTAATTGCATCAAAGTGCGATGGCTTGATTATTAATGGAGGTGATGATATAAACCCAGTTATATATCACCAAACTTTAAATGCTCATTCTATTCTTTGTCCAAGTGAAATTGATGAACTTGATTTACAGGCGATTGCCGCCTTTATAAAACTTGATAAACCAATCTTAGGGATATGTCGGGGTTTACAAGTTTTAAATGTTTATTTTAATGGAGATTTAATTCAACATATGGATGATAATATCAAACATGCAGATGATCATCACTTGCATTTAGTAAACCAAGTAAGTTCATCCTTCTTAAATAAGTTATATCCAAGTAATTTCATAGTAAATTCTTATCATCATCAATGTATTAAACAATTAGGTAGCGGATTAATCGCATGCGCTATATCTCATGATGGTATCATTGAAGCAATCGCTCACCAAGATAAAAAAATTATTGCTGTCCAGTGGCACCCTGAAAAACTTCTAGATGATAAAATCATCGCTTATTTTGTAAACGAAATGCTTTAAACTTTTCAATGCCCCAACGTAACAATAAGATAAAAATAATAAAGAAAGAAAAGTAAGTACCAAAGCGGTCAAAATTAATTATCATATTTAATTGATTTAATAAAAAGGCAACAATCATTGATCTTAGAAATCGAGCAATCGCATCACTCAATGCAAAAGCAATAAAAGACATATGGGTTAAACCAGCTAGATAAGCTAGTAGAAAATCAGGAATTGGGGTTATTCCACCGATGAATACAGCAATAACACCATAGCGATTCATTAAGGATTCCCCTTTTTCTATATCTTTCGCGTTTGCCATATATCGCATCGATTTATGTCCTAAGTTGTATCCAATGGCATAACCAATGGCACCTCCAATGAATGTACCAATTGCCCCAATTAAAGAGTACCACAACCATTTATTTGGATACAAAAGGCATAATGGAACAAATATTACTTCAATCGATGGTAAAGGTAAAAATGCTTTTAAAACTGAATACAAAAATAAACCAAAGTCTTGCCATAAGATAAATAATGTCTGTATATTAATAGTATCACCTACTACTAATATACAGACATTTTGTTTAGTTATTCATTATCTTTAAAAAATCAGGTTCTATGTATAATAAAAACGCGGTTCGATCTATTTTCTTTAAACCAAGAAAACGAATATGAATTGCTAACATTGCACAAAGTGATGTTTTGTCACTTTGTCGAGTATATATTTCATAATCTTTATCCTTAATGATAAGTGCTACACTTTGATTATCTTGTAGTAATATATAAGCATCTTTTTCTTGAAACTCGCCTGCAACAATTTCGTAATTATGGCCTTGATAATATAAAAATGCTCTACCTAGGCTTTCTTCATAAGGAAATAGACTGCCATGAATTTGTTGGTCAACGTATATATCAAAAGATAAGATACGATTTGATCTTAATAACACGAAATTTGCCTTTTTAGTAGAAAAATGAAGGAGTTCTTTCCCATATAAGTTATAAATGGTTACTCCTCTTCCCATCTTTCCTTTATATTGCAGATAATCATTTGATGTTACTTTGAATTCCCAATTTTTAATCTGAAGCGTTGCATGTTTCATCTTTTACCTCACTATTTTTCTCATTATAACATGTGCTTATTTCTTTTCACAAGTTCTATGGTAGTGGATAATTAGCAAAAATGGAATAATACAGAAACTTGCAATTATATAAAGAGTTAAATCATAGCCAAATAACATACATAAACGACTTGTAATAAGTGGTGTTATTAAACCACTTAAACCAATAAAAATTGCCATAGCAAACATCGGTCCACTCGATTGTAATGATTTAGGAATGACTTTATTTATAAGTATTTTACTTGTTATCATAATAATTGGCAAAGTTACAATTTGTAAAGATGCAGAAAATAGAATCATCACCGGATGAATTGCTAACCCATATAAGATAAATTTTATACTATACATAATCGTTCCTAGTTTTAATAATGTATAATAAGATATCTTTTTTAGTAAATAAGTAGAACCAATCAGTAATGGAACCTCCATAAACGACTGTATCGACCATTTTAAGCCGATTACAGAGCTATTAGCACCAATATCTATCAACTTATCGATTACAACATATTGGTCCGCTGTGCCTACCATATAGAGTAATAAATAGATTAATACTAAAAGTACATATTCTTTATTAAGGATTAACTGTTTTAAACTACTTAACGTAATATGTTTACTTGTATTATTAATATCAGGTATTTTAACGATTAATAAAAAGATTATAATTGATAATAAACCAAATATAACAACCATCATTTTATAATCAAACACTGTTATTAGATAACCGGCAAGTGGTGAACCTAAACCTAAACCAATTGCTCCAAATGCTCTAACTTTGCCATAATTATTCTTAACTCGTGCCATCATCCAAGTTTCATTTAACGCAATCATAACTTTTATTAAACCAGCCATTAAAGCAATTACAATCAAATGAAAATAAAATTGTTTAGCTTGGATTAGAAACATCAACATTGCCGATAACAAAACAATACTGTAAAGTAAACAATAAAACCATTTTAGTTTGTGATAACGATCACATAAATACCCAAGAATAAATTGAAAACAAATCGCAATTAATGCATTGAATGCCAGAATATATCCTTGTTGGATAATGTTATAACCTAAATAAGTCATATAAGGTATTACTTGAGTATTAACAAAGGCAAAGGCAAAAAAAGTTAAAAAGTTAAACAAATAGAAAAGATATAATTTATGTTTCATTGTTCTCACCTATTTTAGTATGGATGAAACTATAAATTTAATTAAAAAAGTGGTTTCCCACTTTATCTTATTTGACCATTTCCAATGATTATATATTTCTGTGAAGTCAATGCTTCCAAACCCATTGGCCCTCGTGCATGCAGTTTCTGTGTACTAATTCCAATCTCAGCTCCTAAACCAAATTCAAAACCATCTGAAAAGCGTGTTGAAGCATTAGAATAAACACAAGCACTATCTACTTGACGTAAAAACGTTTGAATATGATTTTGATTAAGACTTACAATCGTTTCACTATGATGGGTTCCATATTGATTAATATGAGTAATTGCCTCATCAAGATTATCAACCATTTTAATTGAAATTTCTAATCCTAAATATTCTTTATAATAATCATCATCGCTTGCTGGTATTAGCGATGTATTATAGGAGCAAATATGCTCATCTCCATGAATTAATACTTTATGCTTTAATAATTCATTGATTAAATCTTTTATAAAATCATCACTCAATGAAGAATGCAACAAGACACTCTCACACGCATTACAAACAGATGTGCGTGATGTCTTTGCATTGATAATAATTGAAATTGCTTGATTCAAATCAGCATCATCATCTACATAAACATGACAATTCCCAGTTCCTGTTTCTAATACTGGAACGGTTGCTTCTTTTAATGTATTTTGAATCAAAGATGCACCGCCTCGAGGAATTAAAACATCTAGATACTGATTTAGTTTCATAAAAGTTGAAGCAGTGGATCGACTTGTATCTTCTAAAAGCGTAATCATGTTTTCATCATAGCCACATCTTTTAATGGCAGAACGCATCGCTTTCACAAGTTCAATATTAGTTTGTAGTATATCTTTTGATCCTCTTAACATAATCGCATTACCCGCTTTTAAACATAAACATGCTGCATCTACACTTACATTAGGACGAGCTTCATAAATCATTCCTACCACACCTAAAGCAACCCGCATTTGTGATAACTTTAAACCATTATTCAATGTCCCACAAGTTTCAATACTACCGATTGGATCACTTAATCCAATCACAAGTTTAACTCCTTCAAGTATGCTCTGCATTCTTTCTTCATTTAACATCATCCGATCGATGCGTCCTTCATCCATTTTGTGAATTTTTGCCGTTTCAATATCTTTTTTATTTGCTTCTAGAATGAAAGGAATATTAACTTTTAAATTAATTATAATTTGATTTAATATTCTATTCTTATCTTCCGTATTCATATTCATAATTTGAAAGGAAGCTTTTTTACAACCTTTCGCAAGTTCAGTTAAAGTCATATTATTTTCTCCCATCAAATAAAGTACCACGATAATCGTCTTCTAAAATATCATATAAAATACTTGGCTCTTCCCCATTTGCGATAATCATTGGTATCCCATGTTCATTCGCAAAAGCAGCCGCATGAATTTTAGTAATCATTCCCCCAGTTCCTCGTGTACTTCCCGCACCTTTCGCCATTGCTTCAATTGATTCATCAATGTGACTTACCAAAGGTATTAACTTTGCATTAGGATTGATACTAGGATTATCATCATATAAACCATCAATATCCGATAATAAAATTAATAAATCTGCTTGTACTAAATAAGCACTCATGGCAGATAATGTATCATTATCTCCATAAGCAATTTCATCAACGGCAACACTATCATTCTCATTAATTATAGGAATAACTCCATAAGTCAATAAGGTTTCTAATGTATTGATTACATTTGTTCTTAATACGTTATTAGTAGTTACTGTTTTTGTTATTAAAAGTTGTGAAATTAATTGTCCATATTGAGAAAAAAACTTATCATAAATAAACATCAATTCACATTGGCCTACCGATGCTGCTGCTTGTTTTTCCTTCATTAAACTTGGACGCTCTTTCATTTTTAGTTTCGCAACACCAGCACTCACTGCACCACTACTAACTAAAACTACTTCTTTACCGCTATTTTTAATATCACTTAATACCATTGCTAGTTTATCAATTTTTTGTAAATTCAATCCACCATTTTTATGAGTTATCGTGGATGAGCCTACTTTTATCACAATTCTCTTACAATTTTTCATTCTACTTACCTCTACACTTGATAAGTATAACATAACAATTACTTTTTTTATAATAATAGTTGACCAAAATATGGTCAACTATATTGTTTAAGACGCTAATTGTGAACTGATAAAGGAAACCTTTTCCGCAATAATTTCATAGTTATGATAAACAACATCATCCTTTGTGTAATCACTTGTTTGTAATCTTCCTTTGATTGCGATTATATCATTAATACGACATACCTCACTCACCGTTTCAGCAATTCCCTTCCAAAGCGTAATTGATACATAATCTGTATCATAGATACCATTTGAATTCTTAAAAGGTCGATTTAATAACAATCCAATATTACCTATTTTATTTCCATTTGTAGTTTCTTTAATTTCAGGTAATTCTACTACTTTTCCCACCAATACAATTTGATTCAACATTATTAAAATCCTCCTCGCATCTTCCTGCTTTTAATGTTTTTATTACTGTGAAAATTAAAGACACTCATAATAAGACCTCCATCCATATTTATAATTACATTATCTCAAACACACCGTAAATATGCAAATACCAAAACTACATATTTATTGCCATTTTGTATGTTTTTATATAAAAAAAAGCCATTTTTTTATATAAATGGCTTAAAAACGATAATTAATGAATCTTTTTATTTATTTTTCATTTGGTAATAATTCAACGATTGAATAATCATCTAGATTAAAACTTTCATAAGCTTTTTTCATATCATCTAAAGTAATATCATATACCAAATCAATTGCCTTAAAGAAATCAATTTGATCAAAATAATTACGCATATAGGTAATCGCAATATCATCAAAACTATTTAAACTACGGATTGTTTGGCCAAAGTAACGACGTTTTAATTGTTCAAATGCATTTTGATTGATTGCTCTTGTTTTTAATGCTTTCAATGTGTCGAATACAACTTTGATGAATTCCTCTTTTTTAAATGTTTCATTCACAATCATTACAAGTCCATAATCATTACCATAATCTACTTCATATCCAAAATAATCATTGATAATACCTTGATTCATCCACAATTGATATTCATCACTCATTGATGTAAAAGCCATATCAAAGAGAATTCGAAAACACCATTCTTGTTTTAAACGCTCATATGGATCTACAATTCCCTTACATTTAAAAGCAAGGGATATTTTAGGTATCGAAACATCCATATGAAAAGAATAGTTCTTCCTAGCCACTGCTTTTGATTCTTCAACCTTAACCCTTTCTACTTTATTAATTTTTGGAAAGGTTTTTTTATCTTGATTTGCTTTTATTTCTTTCATTAATATACTAGGATCCTTACCACTAATCCCAACCAAAATCATCGTACTTGGATGATAATTAAGTTTATAGCAAGTATCTAATTGATCTTTACTTATACTAGATACACTTTTCTCATCTCCTCCTACATCATATTTAAGCGGATGCTTTGAGAATAAGGAAGAAAAAGTTTCCATTAATAGACGTTGATCACTCATCTGTTGATACATTGCAAGTTCTTGAATAATAATTCCTTTTTCCTTTTCAACGGAAGCCTCACTAATATTAAGTGTCTGAACAAAATCTAACAATAAATGAAGTGGTTCAATTGGATTACCACTAGTTGTGAAATAGTATGCTGTTTCATTATAGGAGGTAAAAGCATTAACATTAGCTCCCATCTTGGAAAACAAATCCATTACATCTTGACCTTCATCCTCAAACATTTTATGTTCTAGAAAATGTGCAATACCCGCTGGATAACTAGTAAACTTTCCATCTTTATCAATCTGTTGAATATCCATAGCACCAAGTGGGGTTGCCATCATAAAATATGATTTTTCATAATCCGGTTTATTCCATAAAACAACATGTAATCCATTATCTAAAGTCTCCTCTACATAACTCTCTTTATAGCGATCATTCTTAATTTTCAACATGTTGCTCCTCCTGACTTGTGAGTATATAAGTCAATTGATGGGTACTATTTTTCATAACCTTAATTACATCTTCTTTGCTTACTTTTTCAATTGCTTCTATAAAATCACTTACTTCTTTATTTTGTTTTAAAATAGCATTTTGAAAATTAATAGAAAACAATGAATTCATATCATCTAAAGATTGACGAAGAGAATTAATCAACATTCCTTTACTTGTATTCAATAATAATTCATCAAAATCACCTTGTTTTATACGTTCTACTTGTTTTTCAATTAATTCAATTGTTTTATTAATATTAACTTTTTCAATACCGGTTGATATTCCCATCGCTCCATCATAAGAAATCAAACTTGAATAAATCGAATAACACAATGAATTCTTTTCACGAACTTCTTGAAATAAGAAAGAAGTAGGATATTGTCCAAGAATTGCATTGGTTACTTTTAATTTCCAATAGTCATCATCTTTAATTGAAACATTTGTGAAATATAACATCATAATATTTGTTTGTGAAACATCACGATACTCTTCGATTCTACCGAGTTCTTTATTTTTAGAAACATAAAAAGTATCAATTGAAGAATTACGTTCTTCAAAATTTAAATGATTATATATAAGTTCCTGAATCTTTGTCTGAATAATATCACCACAAATTAATAATTCAATTTGATCGTTTTTAATCATATCATCATAAGCATTTCTAAGTTGTTCAAGGGTTATCGTTTCAATTTTTTCTTTCGTTCCTAATGCGGATATACCTAAAGCTATATTTGCTCCTGCAAGTTGTAAACAACGATGAATTGCATACTGACTAGGTTCATCATGCATTCTTTGCATTTTCGCCAGTAATACTTCTTTTGCCTCTTTCATAACTTCTTCATCAATTCTAGGATTAAAAATAATTTCATGAAGAAAAGCAATATGTTTTTCTAATAAATTCTCATTAGGAACATAATCAGGATCAATAATCTTTGAGCGAATTTCTAATACTTGAGCCTGTCCATATCCCATTGTTTGAGCATTTAAAGAAGCACCATAACACTCATCACTTACTTCACTCATTGCTTTCTTTGTCGGATAAGCAAGCGTACGATCACATAAAATCATCGCTAATAAAGATTTTTCACTTGCATGATTTTCATCTAATTTAGACAAGAAACGGATACTAATTCCAATATCTTTAAATTTGTTTGTTTTAATTATATGGCAATGAATCCCTTGTTTGATTAACATTTTAATACCTCCGTATATAGTATGGTTGTCCTTTAATAAATTATAATGTAACGAAGGTATTGTACCACAAACTAGTTAAAAAAGGTATCCACAACAAACATGTGAATACCCTTTAATGATTTAACGTTTTCCTTTATCGAAAGGCTCTCCTTCTGCTGCTGGAGCGGCACTACTCTTCGATACAAAGGCCAAAACAACTAGTGTGGCAATATAAGGAATCATTTTATAGACTGAACTAGGCACACCTAATTGAGCTAAGAATGGAATGGATGAATATGTTGCAGCAATAGTCTTCATAAAACCAAAGAAGATAGAAGCAAACAAGATTCTCCATGGACGCCATTGACCAAAGATTAATACAGCTAATGCTAAGAAACCATAACCGGCGACATCCGCATTAAAGTTGGTACTTGTTGGAATAATAAAGACTAGACCACCAATTCCAGCTAATAAGCCAGATATCATAACACCAGCATAACGCATCTTATATACATTAATACCAGCTGCATCTGCTGCTTGAGGTAATTCACCACAAGAGCGAAGTCTTAAACCAAAACGTGTCTTATATAATACTAACCATGAAATAATTAAAATTCCTATTCCAATATAAGTCGTAATATAAGCATTTTGGAAGAGCATTTTACCTAAAATAGGAATATCACCTAAAAGTGGTACACTAGATAAACGAAATATGTTTTTAAACTGAATTTGTTGGGTTGTTTGTACCATTCTTGCGGTAAAAATACAAAAAGCTGGTGCAAAGATATTAATTGCAGTACCACTGATTACTTGATCTGCTTTCATATTAATAGAGGCATACGCATGTACTAAAGAAAACAGCATACCTGCCATTCCCGCAACTAAAACACCAAGGATTAACAACAATTGACCAGGAATTGCATCATTAAAAATATGAACAAATAAGATACCAGCAAAGGCACCAATTAACATAATACCTTCCAAGGCAATGTTAATAACACCACTTCGCTCAGAAAATAAACCACCTAGAGCTACAATAAGTAAAGGAATTGAGAAGAACATCATTTGTTGAAATAAAAAGTAAAATGTATCCATTACTGATCACCTCCACTTAACTTACTGGTTTCATCTTTTTTACGTTTTTTATTTGCACGATTGGATAACCAAACTTTCATCATTAATGAGAAAGCCGAGAAGTAAATAATACAAGAAATAATAATATCAACAATTTGTGGAATAAAGCCATAAGATTGCATCATAAATCCACCAACATTTAAATAAGAAATAAATAAGCCTGCAAGTAAAACACCAATTGGGTTACTTAATCCAAGTAATGCGACTGGTATACCATTAAATCCGTCAGCTGCTAATACATCGACAACTTCAATATAACGGCCAGTACCCGCTAGATAAGAAAGACCTCCACCGATACCTGCTAATGCACCGGCAATTGCCATTGATAAAACGATATTTTTCTTTTCATTAATTCCGGCATAACGACTTGCATCACGATTAAATCCACATGCTTTCATCTCATAACCAAGTTTTGTTTTATTTAAAACAATATAAATAATGATTACCATTAAAATAGCAATTAAAATACCCGCATTTGCTGGTGAATTAGTAAATATTTTATCTAAACCAAGTTTAGGAATAACCGCAGTTGAAGCAACTTCAAGCGATTGGTTCTTAAAGGCATCATATACTGTTTTGGTAACTAAATAATTAACGGTATACATACCTATGTAGTTCATCATAATACTTGCGATGACCTCATTTACATTTAAATATGCTTTCATAAGACCTGGAACTAAAGCCCACACTGCACCAGCAAGTCCTGCACCAAGCAGAGCTACAAGCCAGTGGACTGGTCCTAAGAAAGTCCAGTTAACTCCAATATATACTGCCGCAAAAGCACCAACAATAAATTGTCCTGGTGTTCCAATATTAAATAGTCCGGTTTTAAAAGCAAAACCAACCGACAAACCAGTCATAATAATTGGTACTGCATAATATAAGACTTTTCCATAATCGCTCATACCACCACTTAATACTCCAGTTAAAAGTGTCATAAAGCCATCTAAGGCATTACCTGGATTCGCAATTAAAATAATGATAAAGCCGAATAATAAACCGATGATAATTGCTAAGACAGAAGAACTAAAATCTAGGAATCCATCTTTTTTTAATAAGTTTTTCATGCTTCGATGTCCTCCTGTTTTTTACTTCCTGCCATATATAAACCAAGTTCTTGAATGGTTGTATTTTTAGGATCTAATTGAGCTACAATTTCACCTTCATACATTACTAAAATACGATCCGATAGATTCATAACTTCATCTAACTCTAATGAAATTAATAAAACAGCACGTCCATTATCACGTTCTTCAATTAATTTAGAGTGAATGTATTCGATTGCACCAACATCCAAACCTCTTGTTGGTTGAACCGCAATCAGACATTTAGGATTATCATTTATCTCTCGAGCGACAATTACTTTCTGTTGGTTTCCACCAGACATACTTCTTGCAATTGTTTTATGACCGAGAGATGAACGGATGTCAAATTGTTCAATCATATCATCAGCATATTTATCCATCTTATCAAACTTTAAGAAACCATGATCACAGAATCCTTTTTTAAAATACTTCTTCAAAGCCATGTTGTAAGAAACATTATAATCCAAAACTAATCCGTGTTTATGACGATCCTCAGGAATATGACCAATGCCCTCAAGATTACGCTTACGAATACTAGCATTCGTGATATCATCGCCATCAAGGATGATTTTACCACTGCTTACTTTACTAAGTCCGGTAAGAGCATAAACCAAATCACTTTGTCCATTTCCTTCAATACCAGCAATGCAGACTATTTCACCATTACGAACATGGAAGCTAACATCTTTAACACTATCTTTATGACCTTTTTTAGAAACACTGATATGATCTGCTTCTAAAACAACATCTCCAAGATTTTTAGATATCTTATTTGTCACAAAGTTTACCTTACGGCCAACCATCATTTGTGATAGTTCTTCTTTGGATGTATCTGCAACTTCAACACTTCCAACGTATTTACCTTTACGAAGCACTGTACAGCGATTCGCAACTGCTTTGATTTCATTTAATTTATGAGTAATAAAGATAATTGATTTTCCTTCTTTAATTAAACTTCTCATAATTTGCATTAATTCATCAATTTCACCTGGTGTTAAGACCGCAGTCGGTTCATCAAAAATTAGAATCTCATTATCTCGATATAACATTTTCAATATTTCAACACGTTGTTGCATACCAACACTGATATCACTTATTAAAGCTTCCGTATCGACATTTAATTGATATTGTGATGATAAAGCTTTCACTTTTTCACGGGCAGCATCTAATGTTAATAAACCATTCTTCACATCTTCAGCACCTAAAACAATGTTTTCTAAAACAGTGAAATTATGAACTAATTTAAAGTGTTGGTGAACCATGCCAATTCCATAACGATTAGCATCATTAGGATCATTAATTTTAACTTCTTGTCCGTTAATCTTAATGCATCCTTTTTCAGCTTGATATAAGCCAAACAAAACACTCATCAACGTTGATTTACCTGCACCATTTTCACCTAGCAATGCATGAATTTCACCTTTTTTTAATTGCAGTGTAACATCATCATTTGCTAAAATCCCGGGGAATTCTTTTGTGATATTGCACATCTCAATTACGTATTGCATAGTATCCCTCCTATAATAACTATAGTATAACGGATTTTAACGTTATTTTACAGTATTTTTTAGTTTAAAAAAAGGTCGAAGATTATCTTCGACCTTTACTCGATAACCGTTATTTCTCTTCTGTTACCGCTACTTTTTCTAATTTGATATCAGCAGGTTCAATCATAATTGTTTGTCCTTTTTCATCAAGAACTTTTGCTCCAGCAGCATCAACTTTTACTTCAGTACTGTTAACTAATTTAATTTCGCCAGCAGCTAATTTCTTATAAATAGCATCGTATTCTTTTTCAGTAAATTTAGTGAATTTAGAAGTTTTCATTGGAATACCAACCATTCCTTCTTTTGCACCTAATACTAAGTTAGAACCACCTTGGAATTTTTTATCATAAATTGCAGTTAATTGGTCTTCAACTGATTTAGCTAATAATTTGTAAGCAGATGTAATAACTGTCTTACTTTCAGCAGATTGGTCAACGTCAACACCGATAACTTTTCCAACAGGATTGTTTGCTTCAGCAGCAGCCATTACTGAGTTACCAACAGCTCCACCACATGCGAAGATTGTTTCGATACCTTCTTTATACCAGCCAGCAGCTTTTGCTTGTACTTCTGGAGTTGCTTTGAAGTCACCAGTATAATGATATTTAACATTTACATCAACACCTAATTCTTTGGCAGCAGCATCTGCTCCTTGTAAGAAACCATAACCGAAGTTTACAACAGCAGGAACTGCCATTCCTCCCATAAAGCCTAATTTAGTACTGCCATCTATAACAGCAGCATAACCAGCTAAATAACCAGATTGTTCTTCAGAATATTTAATACCTACGGTATTCTTACCTGTATTTTCTTTACGAGTATCATCGTATTTACCATTGTTTGGATAACCATCAATTAAGATAAATTTAACATCTTTGTATTGATCTTGTTTTTCAAAAATAGTTGGTTCAAATAAGAATCCTGGAGTAACGATAACTTTTGCTCCGTTTTTAACTGCTTGATCTACTGCATCATCATAAGCAGCTTTGTCTTTTGCTTGTGGTTTAATATAGTCATAACTAACTTTATTCTTCTTTCCATAAGCTTTAACACCTTCATAAGTACCTTGGTTGAAAGATTTGTCATCAATTGTACCAACATCGGTAATCATAACAATTTCTTTCGTATCTTTCTTCTCATCTTTTCCGCCACACCCTGCTAAAGATACGGCCATTGTGAAACATGCAAGAACGCATAAAAACTTTTTCATTAATGTTTTCCTCCTTGTAATGAATAGTTTCCTATCTTCTATATTTTAGACCATTTTAATGAATTTGTAAATGAATTTATAATAAAAAGTAAACGCTTTCATGATATAACCGCATGAATAATGAATATATTTTTAATAACGGTAATTTTTAAAGTATAGGAGTGTATAAACAGATAATTAAAAAAAGAAAAATAAGTCAAAAATGACCTTATTCTTCCTCTTGATTTGCTTTTATAAATACTTCTCTAGGCTTACTTCCTCGACTTGCACCAATAATACCGTTTTCTTCCATCGTATCAATTAATCTTGCTGCTCGTGAATAACCGATTGAAAACTTTCTTTGAATGAGTGATGTGCTTGCTCTGCGACTTTGAATAACAAATTCCTTAACTTCTTCATAAAGTGGATCGTTTACATTATCACTTGTTCCTCTTCCACTATCTAATAGTTCTAGACGTACAAAAGCATCATCAAACTTAGGCTTTCCTTGTGCTTTTGCTTGATTAGTAATTGCTAATACTTCATCATCACTTACAAAAACACCTTGAACCCTCATTGCAACTTGTTCACCAATAGGAATGTATAACATATCCCCATAGCCTAGTAATTTTTCTGCACCAATTTGATCAAGTATCGTTCTAGAATCAACTGCACTTGAAACAGCAAAAGCAATTCTACTTGGAATATTTGCTTTTATAACTCCCGTTATAACATCAACACTAGGACGTTGCGTTGCTACAATCAAATGAATCCCCGCAGCTCTTGCTAATTGCGTAATTCTTTGAATACTTGATTCAACATCTTTGGCTGCGACTAACATTAAGTCAGCTAATTCATCAATAATTACCACAATCCAAGGTAAACGAGTTAACCCTTCTTCTGGATGTTCATCAATATAAGTATTATAACCACTAATATTACGAACACCTGCTCTAGAAAATAATTCGTAGCGATTATCCATCGTAACCACAACGACTTTTAAAGCTCTTGCTGCTTCTTCCCCATCGGTGATAACTGGTCCTAGTAAATGTGGAATACCATGATACGGAGTAAATTCTACTTTTTTGGGATCCACTAACAATAACTTAACTTCATCTGGTGTACTGCGCATGATTAATGATGTAATAATTGAATTGATACAAACACTCTTACCACTACCAGTTGCACCAGCAATTAATAAATGTGGCATCTTATTCAATTCACCATAAATACAGTTTCCCATTAAATCTTTACCTAAAGCAAACATCAATTTTTTATCTAAATATTTTTCAGGAATTGATCTCATTAATTCTTTCATTGTTACAACTGTTTTTTCAACATTAGGAATTTCAATACCAACTGCTGATTTACCTGGAATTGGTGCTTCAATTCGAATATCTTTCGCAGCCAAAGCCATTTTTATATCATATTGAAGATTACTAATCTTATGTACGCGAACTCCTAAATCTGGTTTAATTTCAAACTTAGTAACACTTGGTCCAATATGAGTATTAATTAGCGTTGCTTTTACACCAAATTGATCTAAGATATTAATAAGCCGCTTTCCTGCATCGTTTGCTGCTGCCACATTGGCAGTTGAACGTGTTTTTTTATTTGCATCATTTAATAAAGTTAAGCGTGGTAAACGATAATTCGCATAATCATTATGAAATTCACTTACAAACTCATCTTTCTTACCGATGATTTTTTCAATCTTAGGATCACGAATTCCTTTATTTTTACGAATTGCTGCACCAAGTTCATCATCAGCTTCTAAAAATGATATCTTATCATCATCTACATCACTTTGTTCATCAACCGATATCTTTCCAAATACCTCAGCTTTTTTGCTCATTAAAGTAGCTGGTTCAACATTTAAATCAATTGGTGTAAACTCATGTTCATCTTTTTGATTTTCTACATTCCATTCTTCATCTTCATCATCTTCACTTGTCTTCTTTTCACGTTTAAAGATTGAATGATATAACCATTTAAATGGTTTTCCTAAAATTGCTGCATATTTTTTTATGTATTCCCACATATTGCGATTAATTAAAATAATTATTCCTAAAATAATCATTGCGACAATTACAATATAAGTACCACTACGATCAAATAATAAAGAAGTTAATGCAAATAAAACTGCTCCAATTAAGCCACCTTGTGCAGGTAATTCACCATTAAAAATAGCCACGACATTATGAAAATAAGTATTAATAACCGGTATTCCCTTTAGTTTAATATCACGAGGTATGGCTGCTAATAAAATCCATGCCAATAATAAAATACTAAAGCCTAATACATATTTCATTGATAAATCAGCAAAATTCTTTTTCATCATCAATGCAATTGCAGAACCGATAATGATGGCATAAATTACTCCATATAAATTACCAAATACAATTTTCATAATATTTGTTAATACTTCGCCGACAAAACCGATATTTAATAAGCCAATAATGGACAAAGTAATTAAAACAAGTGCATATATATAGATTAAAATATCATTTTCTTCACTCTGTTTATGTTTATCCTTCTTTTTTATTTTGCTTTTAGCCATGAAACCCCTCCAATCGATTTGTCTACAAATTTATTTCCATGATTACTGGTAAGACCATTGGTCGTTTCCCAGTTTCTTTTGATAAGTAACGATTTATCTTATCTCTTGCTTCACTTCTCGCTTGTAAATTATCATAACGATTTTCTTTTACGGCATTCATTATTGTTGTTTCCATAATATTACTTACTTCTTTGACAATGTAATCCGCATCTTTTAAATAAATTAAACCACGTGTTTGAACATCTGGTCCATTAATAATCTCTTTTGTTTTAAAATTAACGGCAATACCGATAATCATAACTCCATCAGTAGATAACATTTCACGATCCTTTAAAACAACACCGGTTACATCCCAATTCTCTTTTCCATCAATTAAAGTATCGCTTAATTCAATTCGATTTGAAACTGATTTCAATATTTTATTTTCAAATAATGCAATTTGACCATTATCTAAAATAACAATACGATCCGGTTTATAGTTCATATTTGTCGCTAGATTCGCATTTGCAATTAAATGACGATATTCTCCTTTTACTGGAAGATAATACTTTGGTTTAAATAAATAAAGCATCATTTTCAGATCTTCACTACTTGGATGCATTGATAAAACACTTTTCGCATTCAAAGAAAAGATCTTTCCACCTTCTTTATAGATTTCATTCTCCATATTGCTCGCATCCATTTCTGTACCACTTACAACCGGTGAAGTTACAATAATGGTATCACTGGAACGAAACGCAACAAAAGGATCTTCGTGATTGGCAATATTAAACATCGTTCTAAATAAGTTTTTACCACTTCCACTAATTAAAACAACTACATCTTCCATATCATTTGTAAACTGTTTATCACTTATTTCCATCTCTCGAGGAACTTTATAGTAGCCCATTATCTCAAGTTGTTTCAACATGTGACGAAGTTCTGGATCATGAAAATACACT